>NZ_JAMNDD010000013.1:0-145673 GCF_051812965.1 Salmonella sp. NW1250
GACGCCCGGCGGGCGGTGATAGAGCGCAGTATCCGGCTGGCGCAGGAGAAATAAGACCCTGACGGCCCGGTGGCGTGGCGCCATCGGGCCTGGCTTGTTACTGCATTCCGCGTGTTTGTAAAAATAGAATGGTCGCCGCGACGCGCGAGCGCACGTTTAGTTTGCGAAGTAGATTACGAATGTGCACCTTAACCGTCTGCTCAGAAATATTCAGTACTGACGCAATCTGTTTGTTAGAAAGCCCCTGCGCCAGCTCATGCAAGACATCTAACTCTCGTTCGGTCAGGATACTAAAGGGATCTTCCTGCGCGCCAAACCGTTCGCGCTCACGCAGATATTCATTGACCCGATCGCTAAAGACTTTACCGCCGTTAGCGCCTTTGCGAATGGCCTCCAGCAGCACTTCCGGATCGCTATCTTTGAGCAGATAACCGTCGGCGCCGGCGTCGATCAGCGCGTAGATGTCGCTGGCGGAATCCGAGACGGTAAGAATAATAATTTGCGCCGTCACACCATCCCGGCGTAGCGCGTTCAGGGTATCTAACCCGCTCAGACCTTTCATATTCAGATCCAGCAGGATCAGATCGGGCTCAATGCGATTCGCCAGATCGATCGCACTCGCCCCGTCACCCGCTTCGGCAACGACATAAAAAGCCGGGTCCAGTTCCAGTAATTGACGAATACCTCGCCGCATAAGTGGATGGTCGTCCACAATAAGCACCTGAAAAGGTGTTACTTCAGGCATGCTATATCTCCTGAGTTTTATTAGAATGATTATTGTTTTCAGCGCGGAAATCGTCCAGATTTGCCACATTGTCAAGCGCGTAAATTTTACCCTAATTAGTGCATGGGTAAGTAGTAAAACCTGTGACAGGCTAGTAATTAGCTGAACGATAGAAAGGATAAAACAACCCGTTGTGAGAGAAAACAGAATACTCCCTGAAGTTGAATACTGGTCTGGACGCTTTTTTCGGACAATGTGACATAACAGAAGTGTGGCATATGTAGCTGCGCCCTTGCCCCCGTAAGTCCAGACTATCTTTACTGGCAGGAAACTCCTTATTAAAAGTCATAGCGTCTAAAGCTTGTCATTATTAACAAATTATTTTAATTGAATTTATTTATGGTTTTATTAATGTCAATGAAATACATCTGAGCAGAACGAATAAACCGCGACATCTGTTAAATTAAATATTAAGTCAATAGCAGAGGTATTTTTATGCGATAAAGAGATTCTGACGATATTCTTATCATAAATGAAAATGTGGTCAGGAATGAGAGTCATTCACTTATAACTTATCCTGGATGTGCCTGAACAACACTCGCGGCGTTTTGAGCACCCGTTGGGGCGACTCAAGGGGAGAGCGTAGTGAGTATGTTTTGATTTCTGCACACAGTCCATGTCCAGCCTGTTTGCATCAAAAATGCTGGTTGGAGTAATTATGAAAATAATATTAATACTGGATGCTATATCAGCCGTTTCTGTGAGCGTAAGCGTGGGGTAGAAAATTTTAAATATGTTAGCCGGTTAAAAATAACTATTGACATTGAAATGGTGGTGGAGTGTATATGAAGAGAATATTTATATATATATTATTACTTTGCGCATTCGCATGTTCTGCTAATGATAATGTTTTTTTTGGCAAGGGCAACAAGCATCAGATCTCTTTTGCTGGGGGAGAAAGTATAAGGAGAGGAGGGGTTGAGCACTTATATACGGCATTTCTGACATACAGTGAACCCAGCGATTTTTTCTTTTTACAGGCAAGAAATAATCTGGAGTTAGGAGGATTTAAGGCTAAGGGTAGCGATGATTGCAGTAAACATTCTGGCAGCGTTCCCTGCAATAAATATAACCAGGGCGTATTGGGTATCTCGAAGGATGTGGCGCTGGTTCATTTCGCTGGTATCTATACCGGTATTGGTCTGGGGGCTTATATAAAATCTAAGTCGCGAGATGATATGCGTGTCAATTCTGCATTTACCTTTGGAGAAAAAGCGTTTCTTGGCTGGAACTTTGGGGCTTTTTCTACAGAAGCTTATATCCGGCATTTCTCGAATGGATCACTCACGGATAAAAATTCAGGGCATAATTTTGTAGGTGCTTCAATTAGTTATAATTTCTAAAGTTGAATAACAATTAGCGAGTTGCTGGCTGAAGGAGTAATTCATCACCGTACGTTGTCTACAAAAACGTGTTGTGACTAGCCGATCGTTATCGGCCCTATGGCGACAGGGAGGCTAATTGTTAGTGACAAAGAAGTGGTAGGCCGTTTACCTTACCAGAACGTTTTATTATTGCTGCGACAGATTGCTTACTCATTTACCAGCCACTACAAACATTTCTTCCAGCATAGGGTGTAGATGCGCTTTTTCTGTTTTAGTACAAACATGGTTTACGTTATTTGCCTGCATTGACTTTACGTTGACCACTGCACAGGAAAGATGTCCGATCAGTTCATGCAAAATAACGTCTCTGGCATCAGCTAACTTTTTAATTGCAGGCATAAAAAAACCAGCCCTGAGAGGCTGGTTTTTAAGGGGAATTTTGGTCGGCACGAGAGGATTTGAACCTCCGACCCCCGACACCCCATGACGGTGCGCTACCAGGCTGCGCTACGTGCCGACTTGTGGGTGCTAATACTACCTCTTTCCAACGCGAATGCAAGGGGAAACGGTGCTAACTGATTTATAATTAATCAGTTAGCGATAAAACGTTTCTCTTCTGTTAGCACTTGCAGCAGCAGACTGAGCTGCGGCTTCTGATCTTTGATCTTCTCGCCGTGTAAGTCATAGGTCTGATAATGACCGTTATTATTGAGCACCAGAGTCATTTGCGGCGTCGTGATTGCCAGCGTACTGCCGTCTGCCGCCGTTACCCAGTTATGGCGACGTGGAACGGTAAAGATGTCCTGGCCCTGTGAATATTCGTTCGCTGGCGTGCTGACATGTAACAGGCGTTGCATCAACGTGGTCATCACATCGGTATGATCGGTAAGCACATTAATACGCTGCGCAGGCGTCCCCGGCCAGTGGATCACCAGCGGTACTTGCAGATGACCTTGCGACCAGTCGAAGCGATTTTCTTCCGGCGTCAACGGTATGCCGCGTCCTGCGGTAATGATCACGACGGTATTGTCGAATTTACCGGCCTCTCGCAGCGCGTTCAGAACCCGATTGATTTGCGCATCCACGTCGCTGGCGGCGCTAGCGTAACGCTTAACAAAATTCTTCTGATTACTGTCATCAATGTTAGTACCGTTAAACGATACCCATGAGAACCAGCGGTTATCTTCCTGTGCGTAGCGTCCAAGCCAGTCTATCCACTGGCTGGCCGTTTGCGCATCAGACTGCGTCTGCGCTGTCGGCATCGAGAAATCGGACAGTAATGCCTGACGGTAGAGCGGGCTGGCGAAGCCATCCGAAGAAAACAGTCCCAGTTGATAGCCTTGCTGATTCAACGCGGTAATGAGCGCCGCAGGGGTTCTGGTGGATAACACGCCATCCATATAGCCTGGCGATATGCCATAGAACAGGCCGAAAATACCGTTATCAGTGGTATTCCCTGAACTCATATGACGGGTGAAGTCGATGTTTTGCTCGGCAAATGTAGCCAGCTCCGGCATCTGCTTCTCAAAGCGGGAATAGTTCAGGCCGTCTACGGTAATGAGCAGCACATTCTGACCGGTGCCCATATCGCGATAGTGCAAATTGCTGAGCGGGTACTGAACGGAGACCGCTTCCGGATTGCCTTGCTCTACCAGACGGCGCTGATATTCCTGCGCATCCAGCAGACCGTGTTTTTCAAGAAAACGTCGCGCCGTCATCGGATAAGAGAGCGGCAGGTTTGCCCGCTGCATGGTAATCGGCCGGTAAAAATTAGCGTCTGCCCAGATGTAGATAAGATGCGATGCGATAAAGGAGACGAAAAAGAATGCCGCAAGCGGCCTTGCGAAATGGCGACGGCGCGTGAGACTGCGCAGCTTTTGCCAACTCCATGTCGCAAATAGCATCTCAATCAATAAGATAACCGGCACGCTAATAAACATAAGCTGCCAGTCGCGCGCCATTTCGTTCTGGTCAGGGTTGATGACCAGCTCCCAGACAATGGGATTAAGGTGCAGGTGAAAACGGGTAAAGACTTCGCTGTCAATAAGCAACAACGTCATACCCGCGGTCGCCAGAATGGCTGATAAAAACCGCATCAGCCGCTGGGACATCACGATAAACGTGAGCGGAAAAAGAATAAGCAAATAGGTGGCGAACACCAGAAAGCTAAAGTGCCCGACAATGCTCAGGTAGGAGTATATGCGACCCGCAAGCGTTGTCGGCCAGTCGGCGACAAACAGGTAACGGCTGCCGAGCAACGTAGCCAACAGTATATTGAACAGAGCGAACCAGTGCCCCCAGCTAACCATCTGGGAGACTTTTTCACGGTAGCGCTGACGATGAGTTACCATACCTGTCGCTTGTTTCTCCGGAGTCGGCTTTTTAGTGCGCGTTGTCTTCGCTAATCGAAGACTGCAAGGCGCGGGCAAAAGAGTTCGCAATCGCCTGGCGTTGAGCCGGCGCAACACTGGTGTTGATAAGGTTGGTGACCATATTTCCCAGCACCATCAGGGAAAGATCGGTCGGCGCCTTATGTTTTTCCAGTACACTGAGCAGTTCGCTCAGCAGTTGTTCAACATGTTCATCACTATAGCGGGAGAGTTGTGGCATAAATCAAAATCTGTTTGTTCATGAAAGGGCAACATATTACCGTAGCAACAGTTTTTTTTCTGCATTTTTATCCCCTAAATCATTCGCGTTACGGATAACGCCTGAAATGACAGGGCGATTGCTTGCGTCTTCCGGCAGGCGGTGGTTGAATACCGCCCGGTCTTAAAGGAGAGTTTATCATGAGTCTGGATATCAACCAGATTGCCCTGCACCAGCTTATCAAGCGCGATGAGCAAAATCTTGAGCTGGTCTTGCGCGATTCATTGCTGGAGCCGACAACCACCGTTGTCGAGATGGTGGCTGAACTGCATCGGGTCTATAGCGCCAAGAATAAGGCGTATGGCCTGTTTAATGAAGAGAGTGAACTGGCGCAAGCGCTGCGGTTGCAACGTCAGGGGGAAGAAGATTTTCTTGCCTTTAGCCGGGCGGCGACCGGACGCCTGCGTGACGAACTGGCGAAATATCCCTTTGCGGACGGCGGCATTGTATTGTTCTGCCATTATCGCTACCTGGCGGTGGAGTATCTGCTGGTTACGGTACTGAACAACCTGAGTAGTATGCGGGTCAATGAAAATCTGGACATTAACCCGACGCATTATCTTGATATCAACCATGCGGATATCGTGGCGCGTATCGATCTTACCGAGTGGGAAACTAATCCGCAATCGACCCGCTATCTGACGTTCCTGAAAGGTCGGGTAGGGCGCAAGGTTGCTGACTTCTTTATGGATTTCCTCGGCGCCAGCGAAGGGTTGAACGCCAAAGCGCAGAATCGCGGCCTGTTGCAGGCAGTGGATGATTTCACCGCAGAAGCGCAGTTGGATAAAGCAGAACGTCAGAACGTGCGTCAGCAGGTGTACAGCTACTGCAACGAGCAGTTACAAGCCGGGGAAGAGATTGAGCTGGAATCACTGTCTAAAGAGCTTTCCGGCGTCAGTGAAGTCAGCTTCAGCGAATTTACCGCCGAAAAAGGCTATGAGCTGGAAGAGAGCTTTCCGGCGGATCGCAGTACGCTGCGCCAGCTAACCAAATATGCCGGCAGCGGCGGCGGGTTAACGATTAACTTTGATGCGATGCTGCTGGGCGAGCGGATTTTCTGGGACCCGGCGACCGATACCCTGACTATCAAAGGGACGCCGCCGAATCTGCGCGATCAGTTGCAGCGACGCACGTCGGGCGGGAAATAAAGGCATACGACATAAAAGGACGCTGTAGTGAGTAAAGGAATACGTCAGAAGCCGCCTGTTAATTTCAGTTTATTTCGGCAGGTTTTGTATGCGCACATTGTCGCATTTTTGATGATGTTGGTGCTCGGGATGGTGTTCACCGTTCTCTCGTTGGTACTGTTTTATACTTATGGCGCCAACTGGTTACTGAGCTTGTTCATATGCCCGCTGTTCTTGTTAAGTGGTTTATTCATTACTGGATTTGCTTTTAAATCAACCTGGTCCAGCATACGTTACTATTACGACAAGGGGCAGTTGAAACGGTATGGACTCAATCTTGATGCAACTTTGACGCATAAAGAGAAGGTGGAAATACGCATCGATAATGCAAAGCGTCAAGTGCGTGTAGATGAACTGGAGCTCCATGTCTTATTTGATTTTCAGTTTGATAGCAAGACATGGAGCTGCGGCGACTTACTGACCAATGAAAAGGTATTTGATGCGTTGAATGACGGGCAAACTATACCAATACGAATTTTGCCATGGAAACCGGAAAGTGCCAGCGTTCGTCAACGGGCATTATTCAATCGGCTTAAAGGTATGAATACCGCGGCGGAAACTACAGATCCTCGATTAGGGGAGGCGCTAATTGAATGTGGCGAGGTGTAAGAAAGCAGAAAAGCAAAGTGGGTTCTCGTTGCTCTGCATGTCGTCAAATTCAATTAAACGCATAAAAAAACCCCGCCGGGGCGGGGTTTTTCTTCAACTTCCAGGCGATTACGCGCGAACGAAGTCGATGTGAGTCAGCTTCGGTTTGTAAGCGTGACGCTGTACAGCCTGAGCTTTAACTTTTACTTCTTTACCGTCAACAACGAGGGTCAGAACTTCGCTGTAGAATTCAGCTTTAGCTTGCATGTTCATCACCTGGTCGTGGTCCAGTTCGATAGCAATCGGGGCTTCAGAACCGCCGTAGATGATTGCCGGGAACTTGTTAGCGGCGCGCAGGCGGCGGCTCGCACCCTTACCCTGCTCTTTACGTACTTCTGCGTTGATAGTAAACATTTAAATCTCTCTTTAATAATTCCTGCTACAGGCGACCCAGCAACAGGTAAGTGATCTGCTTTGCGTATGCAAAGGCGGGCGGGATTCTATACTCAAATCGCCGTTACATCAATGAAAAGTACAATTAACCACGTAATTCGTGCGCCCGGCGGAAGCGGCCTTCATAGTCGAACACTTTTTCACGCACCTGCCAGTACTGGCCTTTCATCCGCGCGACCACAAAATCGGGATGCCGCAACAGCGCCTGCTGCGCGACAATATCCGCCGCCGTGATCCAGCGTAAAGGAACGCCGGGCGTGCGCGTATGCGGGCGAATAAATAGCTGTTCGAAAGCGGTACGCTGGGCGGGCGTGTGCAAGCGGAAGCGCTCACTGACATCCGCGCCGTCCTCGTCATAGTAAGTGATTTTCAGCCATTCGCCTTTCTCATCTTGCCCATGCTGCATCGTCATTCCGCTACAGCGCAGGACTAACGCATCCTTGAGCCTGAGCGCCGCTTTTAACATATCGTCCGGGTCGACCAGAATAGCGTCACATTCCCGGCAGCGTCGGGCGGCAATATCGTTTTCGGCATTACACTGCGGGCAGTTTTTGAAGCGAAAGCGAAAATCGCACTGCTCGCGATGGCCGTCGTCATCCTCAAACCAGCCCTGGCAGCGACGACCAAAGTGTTCAATCAGCGTGCCGTCGGCAGTGGTTTTCCCCCAGAAGGTGTTGGCAAAGCCGCAGGCCGGGCAAAATACCTGGACAGGAACGTTATCGCTTTTTCCCTTCGGGCTACCGACCTCCGGGGCATACAGGTCGTGCGGGTTGCCAGCGTAATCAAGAATCAGGCAATCGGTCTTTCCCGGCGCAAGGCGCAGACCACGCCCGACAATTTGTTGGTAAAGACTAACTGACTCGGTGGGACGTAGAATCGCGATGAGATCAACGTGTGGGGCGTCAAAGCCGGTGGTCAGCACCGAGACGTTAACCAGATAGCGAAAACGCTGCGCCTTGAAATTATCAATCAGCGCATCGCGCTCGGGCCCTGGCGTATCGCCGGTAATCAGCGCCGCGTCTTCCGCCGGAAGCAGACCGACAATCTCTTTCGCATGTTCGACCGTGGCGGCGAAAATCATCACGCCTTTGCGCGTTTGCGCAAATTCCATAATCTGGCTGATGATGTGCGGCGTAATCCGCTGCTGCTTTTTCAGCTCGCGGTTCAGGTCGGCTTCGCTGAACAGCCCATTGCTTTGGGCCTGCAGGCGGCTGAAATCGTATTGGACCACTGGCATATCAAGCCGCTCAGGCGGCGTCAGATAGCCGTGTTTAATCATATAGCGCAGCGGCAGTTCATAAATACAGTCGCGAAACAGAGCGTTGTCGTTGCCGCGCACCATACCGTGATAATGAAATTGATAAATCCAGCCTTTTCCGAGGCGAAAAGGCGTGGCGGTGAGTCCAAGCAGACGTAAGTGAGGATTAACTTTACTCAGGTGAGTGAGGATTTGCTGATACTGACTATCTTCATCGTCACCGATGCGGTGGCATTCATCGACAATCAACAGCGAAAACTCCTCCTGGAAGGCGTCAAGATTACGCGCCACCGACTGTACGCTGCCGAACACGACTTTGCCCTGACTCTCTTTACGTTTGAGTCCGGCGGCGAAAATATCCGCTTCCAGCCCCAGCGCGCAATATTTGGCGTGGTTCTGCGCGACCAGCTCTTTCACATGCGCCAGCACCAGTACCCGTCCGCGGGCGACGCGCGCCAGTTCGGCGATCACCAGGCTTTTACCTGCGCCGGTCGGCAGAACAATCACGGCGGGCGTACGGTGGCGGCGAAAGTGGCTGAGCGTGGCGTCTACGGCTTCTTGCTGGTAGGGGCGGAGTGTAAAAATCATGGTCTCACTACGTTAAACGGTTCCGGGAATAGTATGCCATGAATCATTTCCCTTGAGGGATATAGTTAGCCCGCTATACTGAGCGGATAGCAATTCCCTTTTTTCGGGTAGAATGCCCGATTTCCGTATTATTACAGGCTAAATCACACACATGCGACTTGATAAATTTATCGCTCAGCAGCTTGGCGTCAGCCGCGCTATTGCCGGGCGTGAAATTCGTGGTAACCGCGTTACCGTCGATGGCGACATCATTAAAAATGCGGCCTTCAAACTGCTCCCGGAACATGCGGTTGCGTATGACGGCAATCCCTTAGCGCAGCAACACGGGCCACGCTATTTTATGCTTAACAAGCCGCAGGGATACGTTTGTTCAACCGATGATCCCGATCATCCAACGGTACTGTATTTCCTGGATGAGCCGGTGGCGTATAAGCTGCATGCCGCAGGACGTCTGGATATCGATACTACCGGTCTGGTGTTAATGACAGATGACGGTCAGTGGTCGCACCGCATTACGTCGCCGCGCCATCACTGTGAAAAAACCTATCTGGTGACCCTGGAGTCGCCGGTGGCCGACGATACGGCAGCGCAATTTGCGAAAGGCGTGCAGTTGCATAATGAAAAAGATCTCACTAAACCCGCTACGCTGGAGGTGATAACGCCTGTGCAGGTCCGTCTGACCATCAGCGAAGGCCGTTATCATCAGGTGAAGCGGATGTTTGCCGCAGTAGGCAATCGCGTTGTGGAACTGCACCGCGAACGGATTGGCGCCATTACGCTGGATGAGAATCTGGCTCCCGGCGAGTATCGCCCGTTGACTGAAGAAGAAATCGCCAGCGTCGGCTAACTATCTCGTTAATTTCAGGAGTTCGATGTGACCACCCGGCAGCACTCTTCCTTTGCCATTGTCTTTATCCTTGGCCTGTTGGCCATGTTAATGCCGCTGTCGATTGATATGTATCTTCCAGCGCTGCCGGTGATTTCTGCGCAATTCGGCGTGCCTGCCGGTAGCGCGCAGATGACGCTCAGCACCTATATTCTGGGGTTTGCGCTGGGTCAGCTTATCTATGGACCGATGGCGGATAGCCTCGGGCGTAAGCCGGTCATCCTGGGCGGGACGCTGGTATTTGCTGCTGCGGCGGTCGCCTGTGCGTTGGCGCAGACTATCGATCAACTGATCGTGATGCGTTTTTTCCACGGTTTAGCGGCCGCGGCGGCAAGCGTCGTCATCAATGCGCTGATGCGGGATATTTATCCAAAGGAAGAGTTTTCGCGCATGATGTCATTTGTCATGCTGGTCACTACGATAGCGCCGTTAATGGCGCCCATTGTTGGCGGCTGGGTGTTGGTATGGTTAAGCTGGCACTATATCTTCTGGATACTGGCCATTGCGGCGATTCTGGCGTCAGTCATGATCTTTGCTTTGATTAAAGAGACGCTGCCCGTTGAGCGGCGTCAGCCTTTTCATATTCGTACCACAATAGGTAACTTTGCCGCGTTGTTTCGCCACAAACGCGTACTGAGCTATATGCTGGCGAGCGGGTTTAGTTTTGCCGGTATGTTCTCTTTTTTGAGCGCGGGGCCGTTTGTTTATATCGAAATTAATCATGTTCCGCCGCAGGATTTCGGCTACTACTTCGCGTTGAACATCGTATTTCTGTTTGTGATGACGATTATCAACAGCCGTTTTGTCAGACGGGTAGGGGCGCTAAACATGTTTCGGGCCGGGCTATGGATTCAGTTTGCGATGGCGGTGTGGATGGTTTTCAGCGCGCTGATGGGCATTGGATTCTGGGCGCTGGTGGTCGGCGTTGCGGCGTTTGTCGGCTGTGTGTCGATGGTTTCGTCCAATGCGATGGCGGTCATTTTGGATGAGTTTCCGCATATGGCCGGAACGGCGTCTTCGTTGGCGGGCACTTTCCGCTTTGGTATTGGCGCTATCGTCGGCGCGTTGCTGTCGCTGGCTACCTTTACCAGTGCGTGGCCGATGATTTGGTCGATTGCGCTTTGCGCCGCCTGTTCCATTCTGTTTTATCTCTACGCCAGCCGTCCCAAAAAACGGTGACGGGCGCGCTGTCCCTCAATGGCGCCGAAGAATGCGCAGGCGGCGTTGGGGGACGCTATCCGCTACACGATGGCAAAGCCAAACGGCTTTCATAGTTGATGTATATCAATTACCAATTCATCATTTTCCTCCTTTATGTTTATTTTATGTAAAATCCATTTATGTAAAAAGTCACATCATTGTAGTTAAAAAGGTTGAGTTAGATCGCAGAAACGGGTACATATAGCCCGCCGCTATCTCCGCGTCGGTAAAACTATTTTAACTCCCGCTTGCTGTAGAGCCACTGACGGAGAGAAGGGCGTTAGCAATCTGTTTAAGGACGGGTTGTCAATGATGTGTTAATATAAATGTAAGTAAATTGTGAAGTAATTGTGCTTCCGGGGAAAGAAAGTGAATACATTACAGCTCTCAATTGTTCACCGTCTGCCGCAAAACTATCGCTGGTCGGCGGGTTTTGCGGGGTCAAAGGTTGAACCGATTCCGCAAAACGGGCAGAGCACCGAGAATAGTCTGGTGGCGCTTAAACTGTTGAGTCCGGCAGGCGATAGCGCGTGGTCAGTGATGCATAAGCTCAGCCAGGCGCTAAGCGATATTGAAGTTCCTTGCTCCGTGCTGGAATGCGAAGGGGAACCGTGCCTGTTCGTTAATCGTCAGGATGAGTTTGCCGCCACCTGTCGGCTGAAAAATTTCGGCGTGGCGATAGCGGAACCTTTTTCTAACAATAATCCTTTTTAGGCGTCAGCTTAACGCGAGTAGCTGACGCGTATAGGCCTGTTGCGGTGCGGTAAACACGCGCTCGCATTGCCCCTGTTCAACCACCTCCCCCTGCCGCAGCACGATAACCTGATGGCACAGCGCGCGTACTACATGCAGATCGTGGCTAATGAAGATATAGGCCAGACGGTGCTTTTGCTGGAGCGATTTCAGGAGGGCAAGAATCTGCGCCTGAACGGTTTTATCCAGCGATGAGGTCGGTTCATCCAGAATAATAAGGGACGGTTTTAAAATCAGCGCCCTGGCGACGGCGATACGTTGACGCTGGCCGCCGGAAAACTCAGCGGGATAACGATGCCGCGTTTCCGGGTCCAGGCCGACTTCCATCATGACCGCTTTCACCTGCTGTTCGCGCTGCGCGCCTGAAAGCGTAGGCTGGTGGACGCGCAGGCCTTCTTCGATAATTTGCAACACGTTTAAACGCGGGTTTAGCGATGAGTTCGGGTCCTGGAATACGACCTGGATACGGTGGCGAACAGGTAAAAGCTGGCGGCGGTTTAACGTATCCAGCGATTGACCGTCAAACACGATGCGGCCTTCGGAGCGGATAAGCCGTAACAGCGCCAGACCGGTGGTGCTTTTTCCCGATCCTGACTCGCCGACCAGACCCAGCGTTTCACCTGGATGCAGGGTGAAACTGATATTGTTAACCACCACATTATGATCCACGACGCGCTTCAGAATGCCTTTGCGGATCGGGAAGGCGACGCGCAGCCTGTCCACTTCCAGCAACGGCGTCTGCCTGGCGGGGAGCGGAACCGGATCGCCTGTGGGTTCGCTGTTGAGTAGTTTTTGCGTGTACGGATGGGTCGGCGCGGAGAGCAGCGTGTCGGCGCGTTGGTTCTCTACGCAATTACCGTGTTGCATTACCGCCACTGAATCCGCCAGTTTTTTTACAATGCTGAGGTTATGGGTGATAAACAGCAATCCCATATTGAGCTCGCGCTGGAGTTCCCGCAGTAGAGATAAAATCTGCGCCTGTACGGAGACGTCGAGGGCGGTGGTCGGCTCATCGGCGATCAGTAATTCCGGCCGTGTTAACAGCGCCATGGCTATCATGACGCGCTGGCGTTCGCCGCCGGAAAGCTGATGCGGATAATCGCGCAGACGCTGGCTCGCCTGGCGGATACCGACCCGATCCAGACAACCGATCATCTCCGCCCTTGCCGCCTCCCGACGCATTCCCCGATGGAGCGACAGCACTTCATAGAGCTGTTTTTCCAGCGTATGCAGCGGGTTAAGTGAAACCATCGGTTCCTGAAAAATCATGGCGATTTTATTGCCGCGCACGCCGCGTAGCGTCTGCTCGCTGGCATGAAGCAATGATTCGCCGTGAAAGCGAATATCGCCGGAGAGGTAGACAGCGGGAGGGGTAGGCAAAAGACGCAGAATGGAAAGCGCCGTCACACTTTTTCCTGACCCGGACTCGCCGACCAGCGCCAGCGTTTCCCCGGCGTTCACCTGTAACGAAATGGCGTTAACGACAGGGCGCACGTGCTGTTGCTGACGGAAACCTACCGATAAATTTTCAATCGCAAGCAATGGAGATGTCATCTTATACCGCCTTAGCAGGATCAAAGGCGTCGCGTACCGCTTCGCCGATAAAAATCAGCAGCGATAGCAGAATGGCGACAGACAGAAAGGCGGCGATCCCCAGCCAGGGAGCCTGTAAGTTGTTTTTCCCCTGTAAAAGAAGTTCGCCGAGAGAAGGGGAGCCAAGCGGCAGACCAAATCCCAGAAAATCCAGCGACGTCAGGGTGGTGATGGAGCTACATAAAATGAACGGTAAAAATGTCAGGGTAGCGACCATCGCATTAGGCAACATATGGCGCAGGATAATGTCACGATCGCTGACGCCAAGCGCCTGCGCGGCGCGGATATAGTCAAAATTGCGGGTCCGTAAAAACTCGGCGCGCACCACGCCCACCAGACTCATCCAGCCAAACAGTACGGTTATGGCCAGCAGCCACCAGAAGTTAGGCTGCACTACGCTGGAAAGTAAAATAATCAGAAACAGGGTCGGCATCCCCGACCAGACTTCGATGAGACGTTGCCCCCATAAATCGACTTTGCCGCCATAATAGCCCTGTAGCGCGCCCGCCAGTACGCCCATGACGCTGGAGCAAATCGTTAACATCAGGCCAAATAAAATAGAAATGCGGGTGCCGTACAGGATGCGGGCGAAAACGTCGCCGCCATTCGCATCGGTGCCCAGCCAGTTTTTCGCCGAAGGCGGGGAGGGGAAAGGCTGCGTGGTGGCAAAATTAATGGTATTGGCGCCAAAGCGTACGGGGGCCCACAACACCCAGCCCCGATTCTCAAGCTGCCGTTGGAGCCAGGGGTCCTGATAGTCTGCCGTTGTCGCCAGCGGGCCGCCGAAATCGCGCTCGCTGTAATTTTTTACCAGCGGAAAATACCACTGGCCTTCATAGCGCACCAGCAATGGCTTATCGTTAGCAATCAGTTCCGCGCATAAGCTCAGGCTGAACACGATCAGGAAAATCCATAGTGACCAGTAGCCCCGGCGATTATGGCGGAAACGCGCCCAGCGGGCCTGATTGACCGGGCTTAATCGCGGCATTATCGTCCCTCAAAATCAATGCGTGGATCGACCAGCGTATAGCTGATATCGCTCAGGATATTCAGTAATAAGCCAATCAGGGTAAAGATATAAAGCGTGCCGAACATCACCGGATAGTCGCGCGAAACAGTTGCTTCATAACCCAGCAGCCCCAGGCCGTTGAGCGAGAACATGACTTCAATTAGCAACGAGCCGGTGAAAAACATACTGATAAAAGTGGCGGGAAACCCGGCGATCACCAGCAGCATGGCGTTACGAAAAACATGTTTCCAGAGAATGTTTTTTTCACTCACGCCTTTAGCGCGAGCGGTAACGACATACTGTTTACGCACCTCGTCGAGAAACGAATTTTTCGTCAGCATCGTCAGGGCGGCAAAACCGCCGATGACGGTCGCCAACACTGGCAGCGTAATATGCCACAAATAATCGGTGATTTTCTGGTACCACGGTAACGTGTCAAAGTTGGCGGAGACCAGGCCACGTAGCGGAAAGATATCGTAGTAGCTGCCGCCGGCAAAAAAGACGATTAATAAAATAGCGAACAGAAAGGCGGGGATCGCATAACCGATAATGATAAACGCGCTGCTCCACACATCAAAGCGACTGCCGTTATGGACGGCTTTGCGAATCCCCAGCGGGATAGACACCAGATAAATAATCAGCGTGCTCCATAATCCCAGGGTAATGGAGACGGGAAGACTATCTTTGATCAGCGTTAGTACGGATGCGCTGCGAAACAGACTGTCGCCGAAGTCAAAAGAGAGATAGTCCCGTAGCATCTTGAAATAACGCTCATGCAGCGGTTTGTCGAAGCCGTAGCGATGGGTGATCTCCGCGATCACCTCCGGATCGAGTCCCCGGCCGCCGCGATAATGGCTGTCGCTGATATTGCCGACGCCGGTTTGCGCATGACTGGCGCGAACGCCTTCGCCGCTGGCACCGGGCAACGCGCCGCCCTGACCAAATTCAATCGCGGCAATCGCCTGATCGACAGGGCCGCCGGGAGCGATCTGCACGATAAAAAAGTTAATGGTAATAATAGCCCATAGCGTGGGGATCACCAGTAACAGACGGCGGATAAGATAGGCACCCATTGATTCTTACTACCTCCTGGCTGCCGGTAGCTTGGCGGCTTTGTTGACATCATACCACCAGGTATCTAACCCGATGGTATATACCGGGCGAATCGCCGGATGGGAGAATTTATCCCACCAGGCGAGCCTGTCTTGCGCCATATACCACATCGGCAGCATGTAATAGTTCCAGGTCAGCACGCGATCCAGCGCCCGTCCCAGCGGCACCAGTTTCGCTTTATCACCCTGCGCTGCGATAATTTGCGCGATCAGCTTATCCACCACCGGGCTTTGTACGCCGGGAGCGTTATAACTGGAGTCAATGTATTCCGACGCCCATGAGATTTGTAGATCGGAGCTGGGCCAGGGCATCGCCCGCCATAGCCTCGGCATCATGTCATAGTCGCGGCTACGCATCCGGTTGGTGAGCTGAGAATTATCAACCTGACGGATAGTCATCGTAATGCCCAGACGCTGAAGATTATGCTGGAAGGGCAGAACCCACTGGCTATTACTGCTGGCAGGAAGGAGAAGTTCAAACGTCAGGGGCTTACCGGTGACGCTATTGACCCGTTGCTGTCCGTTGATCACCCATCCGGCCTGCGTCAACAAGGCGTCAGCTTTAAGAAGATTTTCGCGATCGTAGCCGTCGCCGTTAGAGACCGGCGGCTGATAGATCTGAGTGAAGACTTCAGGAGGAAGATCTTTTTTCATCGGCGCGAGTAATACCAGCTCATCGGCGTCAGGGTAATTTCTGGCGGCGTACTCGGTATTCTGGAAGTAACTGTTGGTTCGGCTCCAGGCATTATAGAACAGCGCTTTATTCATCCACTCAAAATCGAAGGCCAGGGTGACAGCTTCACGTACCCGCCGGTCTTTAAATACCGGGCGCTGAATATTAAAGGCCAGCCAGCGTGTGTCCTGCGCCGACTCGTTTTTCTGCTCTTCTTTAATGATGTAATGATTATCGAAATTTTTACCGATGTAGCGCGTTGCCCAGTTTTTAGCGTCGTTTTCCAGCCGTAGATCAAATGCGCCCGCTTTAAACGCCTCGAAAGCGACATTGTCATCAAGGTAGTAATCGTAGCGGATAGTGTCGAGGTTAAAACGTCCACGATTGACCGGCAGATTAGCCGCCCAGTAGTTTTTGACGCGTGAATAGACAATGTACTGGCCCATTTTCCACTGAGTAATCCGGTATGGCCCGCTGGCTAAGGGCGGCGTTGAAAGTGGATCGCTGAGTTTGTGATTTTTCCAGAATTTTTCGGGCATGATCGGTAGTGAAAACAGACTAAGCATGTCTTCTTTACCAGGCTTCGCCAGCTCAATTCGCACGGTTAAAGGCGCAATCGCCTTCACGGTAGTACCTTTATAGACCAGACGGAACTGCGGTACGCCTTCGGTCATAAACTTATGAAAGGTAAAGGCCACATCGCGGGCGGTAATGGGCGTGCCATCGTGAAAACGAGCGCGGGGGTTAATCGAGATTTCCACCCAGGAATAGTCGGCTGCATAGCGGGCATGGTCGGCAATCAGCGGATAATAGCTTCCGGGCTCATCATCCGAGGTGGTAAAAAGCGTATCGTAAAGGGCTTCGGTACGTACGCCGGGATTGCCGCGCAGCGAATAGCGATTGAAATTATCGAACGTACCAATGGCGGAAAGCGTCATCTGACCGCCTTTCGGCGCAGCAGGATTCACATAATCAAAGTGATCAAAGTTAAAAGCATACTTAGGTTCGCCGAGTACGGCGAAAGCGTAGCTTTCTTTGATTTCCTGGGCCTGGGCGCCAGCGCTAACCAGTGCGACAAGCAGAAGCATTACGCGCGCAATCATCTGAAGGCGGTTTCCTTATCGTATTGCCCGCTGCAAACCGGCAGGCGTTTCGCTGAATAATAAGTGACGTTGCGTCTGATGTGAATCCGTTAAAACCGTAAGGGGACTACCATTCAGGCACGGAAGGCGCCGACATCCACAGCACGAAATCTTTTAGGGGTAAAGGACGGCTAATCCAGTATCCCTGCAAGTAATTAACACCGTGATCGCGTAGCCAACGGGCCTGCTCCGGCGTTTCAACGCCCTCGGCCACCGTCAGCATATTCAGGCGTCTGGAGAGCGTCAGCACGGTATCCAGAACCGGAGACGTGACGGTTTCCGTGCCGATCGCCTGGATAAAGCCGCGATCGATTTTCAGATAATCTAAAGTAAATCGCTCCAGATAAATCAGGGCGCTATGGCCTGTACCGAAATCATCTATAGCGATTTCAAACCCGGCGGAATGCAGCCATTCGAACAGTTTGGCCGCTTCATACTGCTGGAGCATATCGCGTTCAGTGATTTCCAGCACGATATGAAAATGGTGCGCGGGCAGGGCGTCCCTGAGCCGGTGCATATCCTCTTTAAAACTGTCGCTGTGCAGATGTTCCGGCGCGATGTTAATGCCAAATTTGGCACCGACGGGCATCACCTTCTGTAGCGTGGGTGCGTCGCGGGCGATCAGCTCGAACAGATGCTGCGTTAACGGTACGATAAGTTGCTGCGCTTCGGCATAGTGGATAAAGGCATCCGGCGGAATCTCGCCTGCCGTAGGGTGACGCCAGCGCAGTAAGACTTCAAGCCCGGTGACGCTTAGCGTACGAGTATCGACGACGGGCTGATAAACCACATAAAACTGCTCGTGTTTGATCGCCGTTAAAATCTCTTTGCCCGGTCGCGTCCGGAGGGCATAGATAAAGTAACAGATAAACCCCGCTACGATGCCGCTAATGCAGCCCAGCATCAACGCATACCACAAGTCATTGTAGGTCCAGCTATCGGCATAAAGCTGTATTTTAAGCGGCAGGCCGTTGATAGTTGCCTGTCGTGAAGGCGTGCCCGGCAGCTCCGCGACGGTCAGCAGACGCGAAGAAAAGGTCGACAGCGCGGTATTGCCGACAATCAGCGCGATGCCGTTAAAATCGTCCTGGCGCGTGGTATAGAGTAAGTAGGGCGTCAGGTTAATATTCAGCGATGTGAATACGCCGCTGTCATTTAATAATGGGTTTCGATACCAAATCACCATTGTCGGTTTGTTGGGCATCATTGGCGTGCCGGGCAGAATCGCCATAGCAACGTCTTTGCGGATATCTATATCCGGTACCAGTTGCTGAAGCGGCATATTCATGGCGCCAGTGGCGGAAGAGCAGAACACTTTTTTATCTTTAATCAATAAGAAGGCGCGGACATTAAGGCTAAAAGCGGCTCTTGAGGTGAGTTCTGCGCCAACCTGCTGACAGGTGTTGATCGTCAACGGCTGAAGAATATCGGTGGTGGCTTTCAGGTCGGCGAAATAGCTGGCCAGGTAATGTTGTACATCAGAAAGGAGCGTATTGTATTTAACATCCCGTTTATGCCACGACAGGAAAAATTGCAGGCTACCAATAAGTAATGCTGCTGCCATCCCCGTAATGATACAGGTAAGCAGGATTTTCCGACCGGAAGAGGAGTCGCGTGTAAGCATAATTCCTGGTATGACCTGAAAAGGCGGATGCCGGTTAAACTGGTTGATTTATAAGACTATAGCCTGGATTACCCTGGATAGTCATGCTTTTCTGTGATGCGCAGGAAAGCGTATTGTCGCAGTAGGCGTTGGGGGAAACGACCTGAATGCCTGATGGCGCTATGTTTATCAGGCCTACGTTCGTGTGTTGTAGGCTGGATAAGAGGCCACACGTCGCCATTCGGCAAAACGGATTCAGAAGGGATAATAAGCAAAAGCACTGCCGAAGCAGTGCTTTTTATGTCGTCTCATCAGGTAAGCCAAGGGAGGTGCTGCCTGATGAAGATTAACTGCGGCTCAGAACTCGACGCGCTTCATTGTAGCGTTTTTTCCAGTACGGTTCGTTCATACTGGAGATAATGACGCCGCTACTGGTAGACGCATGGACAAACTGGTTATTGCCGATATAAATACCGACATGACGACCAGTGGAACCGGCGCGGAACAGAACCAGATCGCCCGTACGCAGGTTATTGCGTGAAACCGCTTTGCCCATTTCCTGCTGTTCATAGGTTGAACGCGGAAGCTCTAAACCAAACTGTTCACGGAAGGTGCGCTGTACAAAGCTGGAACAGTCGACGCCTTTCTTAGTGCTGCCGCCCAGGCGGTAACGCACGCCTTTCCAGTCAGCATACTGATCCATAATCCGCGACTTAACGTCGAGGTTACGCACCATATTTTCAAATTCATCCTGAGAAGCTTGCAGTGAAGAGCTATCGCTATTGCCCACAGCATGCGTCTCAGAATGCATATTCTTTGCGGTATTGGTGGTTGTGCTACAAGCAGAAAGCAGAACCGCAACTGCAATCGCAGGAATCCCGCGCAAAATATATCTCAAAATCGGTTGAGATTTGACCATGTTGTTTGTTTTCCCTTGAAGTCCTTAACGATAAATATCGTTATAAAAATGCCAAACGTGATGAGACTAATTACCTGCACAGCTTGAGACAATTCTTTGTGCACAAATCTGTGGCGGAACGCACAAATTTATTCGCAATGAGAATAATTATCTGGCGAGGCAAAACGAGTTTGAGATTACCCGATTGTTGCTGTCATTGCGAGCGATTTCGCGTGATTTTTTATAAGAATTTATGATACGAAAAGTGAACTATCAGCACGGGTCAAATTAAGCGCAAATCGTTTAAAAATCGTGCAATCTGTTCATTTTGCAGAGGAATAATATGACCGAAAAATGATGGGCTGGGGGAATATCATCATAAATTACCTTCAACGATGTAAAACTATCGCTGAAGGTAATGTTAATTGCATGGGTTATTTGTTTAAAATTTGTTTATTTCCACCCGGGAGATAATTCTCAAAAAGCGCTATCGCCCGGTCGCTGAGCGGGGTCATCAGCCACCAGGGGAGGCCAATCAAAATAACCGTGAGTGACCCGACCACAATATCGGTGAACCAGTGAGCGCCAATCATAACGCGCGGAAACGCGAAAACCACAAATATAATAAGGGCGATAATCCCCGCCGTTTTGCCGAAATAACGCAGCATAAAGGCGGAAAATATCAGCAGCATCATACCGTGATCGCCTGGGAAACTGTCTTTTGACGCGTCTTTTGTCGGGATGTGCAGCAACTCGCTGACGCGATAAATATGCTCAAAAGAGAGCGTTGGGCTGGCGCGCTTGACGGGGATCAGCGCCTGACCGAGTTGGTTAAGCACCACCGCTGTTAGCAGCATGACCAATCCGATTATCACAATGCGCCGCCGGCCCGACGCGTCTTCTTTTAGCCAGAAACTGAGCATCAGTCCGCCCATCGCCAGCAGCGAACAGCCGTCAAACGCCCGATTATTGGTAATAGCGACCCACCAGAGGAACGCGTGGCTTTCCACCAGTTTCTGGTTAAAGAAGTGGAATATGCCGGAATCAATGGTGAACCAGAAGCCGTGATTGACGGGAAGATACCATGACAAAAACAGCGCCAGACCGGCGGCATTAAGCAGAATTATCAAGGAATAGCGGGTTTTCATCGTCATTTCGCCATAGTTTTTAAACGGTGGCAACCTTACGCGTGCGTCGCTAAACGAAGCTTCAACAAGGCCGTCTGTAACGTATTCCAGTCGGTTTCTGTGTTTGAGATAAGTTCAACCCGGCTATCCGGCGGCGCGACACTCTGTGTTTCGATGTGCAGGTCATCGCCCTGGCGATTGATGCGTACCAGCCCCTCTTGTATGCGCATAACGCCTTTCACCCGGCCCACCGGCGCCAGACGCGCCCATTCGAGTAGGCCAATGGTGTCAAACACGGTATCGGCATCGAAAATCCAGCCGCAGGCCTGATGACCTTGTCCGCTATTGAGGCTGCGTCGCCAGCGCTGCTGGGCGGGCAGATTTAGCGCGGCGAGTCCTTTTTTACTGGCATGAGTGTGAGAATGCGCGGCGCTGGCCGGCAGTTCCGCCAGATTTTGTCGTGGTAAATCCAGAAGCTTACCGTCTATCTGTCCATGTTCGGCATGAATCAGTTGACGATCGCCGCCGTACTGTCGCCACCACTGTTGCAGGGCGGCATCGCTCTGTGCCGTGGCGCGATCGGTCTTATTGGCGATGATAATATCGGCTGAGGCGAGCTGATCGCGGAAATTTTCATTGGCGACGCTCTGTTGGTCCAGTAGCAGGCGAGGGTCAAGGATGCAGAGCGTAGCGCGTAAATCAATCCACGGCTCATAAACCGGCGCAGTTAATAAATCCAGAATCTGTTTTGGGTGTCCCAGTCCGGTTGGTTCAATCAGCAACCGGTCAGGTTTGCCCTGGCGCAGCAGCGTGTTGAGCCCCACCTGCATAGGCAATCCGTTGACGCAGCACATGCAGCCGCCGGGGATCTCTTTTAGCAGTGCGCCGCTGTCGGCAAGCAGCGCGCCGTCAATACCCACTTCGCCAAATTCATTGACCAGGACGGCCCACTTTTCAGCCGGATCTTTATGGGCTAATAAATGAAGGATAGAGGTGGTTTTTCCGCTACCGAGAAATCCAGTAATAAGATTGGTTTTGGTCACGTCAGCTCCAGAATATTGATACAACATAACAACTTTAATAATCCTGGCGAATAAACGTGAAAAAGAGAAGCGCTGAGTTGACGAAGTTGTGCTTCTGCCATCTTAAGAGCAGAAAATGTTAAATTTTTAACGTTTCTCTTTCCGGGCGCAGAACAGTCAATAAACAAAAGGGTCAGGCTGCGCCCTGGGGCGCAGCCGAAAAATGCGAAACTTAATCCGCGCGCCCCATATAACGGCGCTCTTCGATATGAATGCGGATTTTCTCACCTGCGCTCAGGTATTCGGGAACCTGAATCACCAGACCGGTGCTTAATGTCGCGGGTTTGTTACGTGCGCTGGCGGACGCTCCTTTAATACCCGGCGCGGTTTCGACGATTTCCAGATCCACGGTCTGCGGAAGCTCTAGCGCCAGCAGTTGGCCGTCCCAGGTCAGAACCTGCATATCCGGCATTCCGCCTTCAGGCATAAACAGCAACTCTTCTTCAATCTGATCTTTGGTGAAGGTATACGGCGTATAGTCTTCTTTATCCATGAACACATATTCGTTGCCATCGACATAAGAAAAGTCAACGCCGCGACGGCTCAGGGTGACGGTATCAACGATATCGTCGCCTTTGAAACGTTCTTCCACTTTCAGACCGGTGCGGACATCGGAAAAACGCATTTTATACAGTGTGGCGGCGCCACGGGCGGTAGGCGACTGAATGTCGATATCTTTCACAATCAGCAATTTGCCGTTGTAGTTCAGTACCATACCTTTTTTGATTTCGTTCGCTCTTGGCATCGAGGAGATCCTGTTGTAGAGATTATCTAAAATATCGCGTAAAACTACTCGCGCCGGGCCGTCCAGGCAAGTGGAATTGTCACTTTTGCTGGTGCAAAAAAGGTGATACTGTTCGCCCGCTTTCCGCTCCGCGTTCAACGAGAATAGGCGATGGCATGTCGCCCGGAGGGGGGAAGTGTGCTGTGTTGTCCCTTCTGTTTCCAGCCTTGTCTTCGGAATGTCTGAGGGCAGGCCTGATCATGATGACGTCCACATTTTAAATCTGGATTTTTCTTTGGACAAATTCTGTTATCTTTCATTTGGTTATAAATAGAGGGCTGAGCATGGACTGTCGTAGCGGTTGTGGCGCTTGCTGTATTGCGCCTTCAATTTCGTCGCCGATACCCGGAATGCCGTATGGCAAGCCGATGAATACCAGATGCGTGCAGCTTTCGGAAGATAACTTGTGCCTTATCTTTGGCTCGCCTTTACGCCCAAAAGTGTGCTCTGGTTTGCAACCGACAGGGGACATGTGTTTAACGACCCGGGAAGAGGCCATTATTTATTTGCTGGAACTCGAACAGAAAACCTTACCATGAGCTAAGCCGTTTTTGATAAACGTGCAGGGGCTTACGTTATATCCCGAAATAGTCTGCAAAAGCTGCGCCTCAAATTACCTCCTTTTACCATTAAATAGCGTAATACATGATTCCCTTATTTCGTGGCTTCTGAAGCGGTAGATGCCGCCGCTCAACCCCGTTGGTGCCTGAACGTGTACCGAATAAACCGATACATAAAACAAAAACGATCAATTTTATTTATATGATAGCTTTTATCTATTAAAAAGAGGGATTTTGATCGATTTTAATTATTTATAACGATCGATATCATGAATTTGATAGTTTATATCTATCATTGATGTATTTACCGATCGATATAACCAGTGTGAATGTGTTGTTATTTTCCTTTAAAATACTCGAATTCTTATGTGTGGGTTTTATCTTATGAAGAAATATACGTTCGCAGCCAGGGCGTTTATTTTTACGCTGGTGTTGCTTTTTGTTATTTCAGTATTCGGGTTGACTATTAGCGTTTTAAAAGGGATGTGAAATGCGGGGAGAAAATAGTGAAATTGATTTAGTCGACGTTTCCTTATTCCTTATAAGAAAATGGCTAAGTATCGTGATCGCTACCTTTATTTTTGTCGCCATTGGCTATGTTTTTGTGAGCGTGCAGCATGATACAAAGGTTGTGAGTATTACGATCAAACCTAATCTGGATACGCCTGCTACCTATGCGTTATGTGGCTATACTAATGATATTCAATGTAAAACAACGGTTATCCTTAACCAGTTTAGCCGTTTCTTGCCTGCGAACTATAAAAATAAAATAAGTTTTGACGCGAAAAAACAGCTTGTTCTTTTTAAGGCGCAGGGGAGGGAAGAAAGCGTCAATAATATTATTTCCACCCTGAAAAATAGTGTCGATAAAATGGCAGCATGGTATATCGATGATGGTGACATTAAACGTTATAGTGTGCATAAAAATATGTTACAAACGGAAACATATGCAAAGCTATCATTGTTGTCGGAGGCGGTTAAAAATAATGCTAACATTGAAGTGATAGATGTTGCTGTAACACCAAAATATAAGATGCGGCTGGTGTTGGTCCTTTGCGGGCTGATGGGCGTAATTTTCTCAATAACCGGTCTTTTATGTAGGAGGGCGCTAACAGAATATCGTATTGAGAAAAAGACAATGAATGACCGCGCATGAACATTGCGCAGAGATAAACTCTGCGCTGAAATGTGTCGAAGAGTAAAAGTATCAGGCTTGCAAGTTAAACATCTTTAATACGCGCCAGGCAGAACATGGTGGCGACAATCATAACTAACGCAAACCAGAAGACCGCATGATAATTCCAGATTTCTGCGGCGATTCCCGCCAACGAACCGGCAATGATCCAGCCGACGCGAATGGTATTGGTATACAGCGTGGTGGCTGAACCCGCCTGGCCTGGCATGAGATCCTGAAAATAGAGCATGCCAATCCCGCCAAGAATGCCGATGTAAATCGCGTTCAGCAACTGCAAGCCGAGCAACGTTGCCGGTGCGTGCGCCAGCAACATCCCCGCATAAAAGCACAGTCCGGCGACAACGGCGATGCACATTAACAGGCGTTTTCCCAACCGTTTGGCGAAGTAACCTGCAATCAGCATTGTGGGAATCTCCAGCCCGGCGGCGGTGCCCATCATCACGCCTGCAAGTTTTTCCGGAAGATGCAGCTCATTGATGATAAACAGCGGCATATTAATGATATACAGGCTGTTAGTTCCCCACATTAACGTACAGATGACAAACAGCAACAGCGTATCGCGGCGATTACGACGCGGTGCTTCCAGCGTGCCGGTCGCCAGCGGCGCATCTTTGCGCATTGACGGTAAAAAGAACCACACCATGACGCCGCAGACGATAAAAGCTACCGCCGCGCTCAAATACATCACCGTAAAGCTAAAACCCATCGCCAGCGCATAGGCCAGCGGCGGCCCAATGACCCAGGCCAATGAGACCTGGGCGCGGAGGATTGAGCTGAACATCACCGCTTCACGACCTGTACGATCGGCATGTTCACGGGCGAGCGCAAACATCTGCGGGTTGGCGGTAGAGCCGAAGCTACTGAGAAAGACGCCGATAAACAGCAAAATAAAGTAGTTGCGGTTCCAGGCAAACAGCACGCAGGCCAACATGCCCAGCACGCAACAGAAAACGATCAGTTTTTTGCGATCGCCTTTTTTATCTGAGCGACCCGCCAGAAACTGGCTCACGATAATGCCGATAACCGCGCTGCCGGTAAAAAAGAATCCCACCATGCCGGGACGGGCGTGAACCTCATCCGTCAGAAAAATACTGAGCGTCGGCGCCTGTAGCGCACCGGCAATACCGGTGAGAAAAGCGACGATCAAAAAGGCGGTAGACGCCAGGTCAAACGATTTAGGCGCAGCGGCGGCGGGACTGTTGTGCATGTTTCTATATCAGTGGTGTGAAGAGAGGCGGAGTTTACGCTGCCCGTCAGAAAATAAACAGGCGTCTGAATCAAAATCGACACGAAAAATCAAAATAGCATTCCAGTTTGTTACCAGGGGGGTGCTGACGCAAGCTGAAAGAAAAAAGCTGAAGCCTTTTATGCGTCAGCTATTGAGGGTCTGTTGGAGAAAAAATGTGCTTCACCTCAAAAAATTGCTACAAAACCGGTAACTTTTCTTGCGTGCTGAAGCAGAAAGATCCAGACTTCTTGAAACGTTTCAGCGCGATCTGGTTTTTTTGATAACTCAGATTGGCGCTTTTTTTCTCATAGTGGCTGAATCGTTTCAATTCAGCAAGAGAGGAGACACATGTTCCAGTTATCAGTTCAGGACATTCATCCGGGCGAGCAGGCCGGAAATAAAGAAGAGGCCATTCGGCAAATCGCCGCCGCGTTAGCGCAGGCCGGGAATGTGGCGGGCGGCTATGTTGACGGTATGCTGGCGCGCGAACAGCAAACCTCGACCTTTCTTGGCAATGGTATTGCGATTCCCCATGGCACAACAGACACGCGCGATCAGGTGCTGAAAACCGGCGTCCAGGTCTTTCAATTTCCGCAGGGCGTTACCTGGGGAGAAGGCCAGGTCGCCTACGTGGCGATTGGTATTGCCGCCAGTTCGGACGAACACCTTGGCCTGCTGCGTCAGCTGACGCATGTGCTGAGCGATGACTCCGTGGCTGAACAGCTGAAATCCGCGACAACGGCGGAAGAGCTGCGCGCATTGCTGATGGGCGAGAAGCAAAGTGAACAATTAAAACTTGATAACGAGACGATGACGCTGGATGTCATCGCCAGCTCGCTGGTCACATTGCAGGCGCTAAATGCGGCGCGTCTGAAAGAGGCGGGAGCGGTTGATGCGGCGTTCGTCGCAAAAACGATTAACGATAGTCCGATGAATCTGGGACAAGGCATCTGGCTGAACGACAGCGCGGAAGGCAATTTGCGCAGCGCTATTGCGGTAAGCCGTGCGACCCAGGCGTTTGACGTAGAGGGTGAAAAAGCAGCCTTATTAGTCACTGTCGCGATGAACGACGAGCAGCCGATTGCCGTGTTAAAACGCCTCGGCGACCTGTTGCTGAACAATAAAGCCGATCGTCTGCTGAGCGCCGACGCCGCGACGCTGCTGGCGTTGCTGACCAGTGATGATGCGCTGACGGATGACGTACTGAGCGCGGAATTTGTAGTGCGTAATGAGCATGGTCTCCATGCCCGTCCGGGCACCATGCTGGTGAATACGATTAAACAATTTAACAGTGAAATTACCGTGACAAACCTTGATGGAACCGGCAAACCGGCAAACGGACGTAGTCTGATGAAAGTGGTGGCGTTAGGCGTGAAGAAAGGCCATCGTCTGCGCTTTACCGCGCAGGGTGAAGATGCTGAACAGGCGCTGAAAGCGATTGGCGATGCGATCGCCGCCGGTCTCGGGGAGGGCGCATAATGAGCAGGCGTGTTGCCACCATTACCCTTAATCCGGCTTACGATCTGGTTGGGTTTTGCCCTGAAATCGAACGCGGCGAAGTGAACCTGGTGAAAACCACGGGTCTGCACGCGGCGGGCAAAGGCATTAACGTTGCCAAGGTGCTGAAAGACTTAGGCATCGACGTCACCGTCGGCGGTTTTCTCGGTAAAGATAACCAGGACGGTTTTCAGCAATTGTTCAGCGAACTGGGCATCGCTAACCGCTTTCAGGTGGTTCAGGGCCGGACCCGCATCAACGTGAAGCTGACGGAAAAAGATGGCGAAGTGACCGACTTCAACTTTTCCGGCTTTGACGTGACCCCCGCAGACTGGGAACGCTTTGTTAACGACTCCCTGAGCTGGCTGGGCCAGTTCGATATGGTCTGCGTCAGCGGTAGCTTACCGGCTGGCGTGAGTCCGGAAGCGTTCACCGACTGGATGACGCGTCTGCGCAGCCAGTGTCCATGCATTATCTTTGATAGTAGCCGTGAAGCGTTAGTCGCCGGTCTTAAAGCTGCGCCGTGGCTGGTGAAACCGAATCGCCGCGAACTGGAAATTTGGGCGGGTCGTAAGCTCCCGGAAATGAAAGATGTAATTGATGCGGCGCACGCGTTACGCGAACAGGGTATCGCTCATGTGGTGATTTCGCTGGGGGCGGAAGGCGCGCTGTGGGTTAACGCCTCAGGAGAATGGATCGCTAAACCACCGGCGGTTGACGTGGTAAGTACCGTCGGCGCAGGCGATTCCATGGTTGGCGGATTGATTTACGGCCTGCTGATGCGCGAGTCCAGCGAACATACGCTGCGTCTGGCGACGGCGGTTGCCGCGCTGGCGGTCAGCCAGAGCAATGTGGGTATTACCGATCGTCCTCAGTTGGCCGCAATGATGGCGCGTGTCGACTTACAACCGTTTAACTGACAGCAGGAGAGGCATAATGAAAACGCTGCTGATAATTGACGCTAATCTCGGCCAGGCTCGCGCTTACATGGCGAAAACCCTGCTTGGAGCGGCGGCGCATAAAGCAAATCTGGAAATTATCGATAATCCGAATGATGCTGAGCTGGCGATCGTGTTGGGCGAATCTCTGCCGAACGACAATGCTCTGAACGGCAAAAAGGTTTGGCTGGGGGATATTGGTCGCGCCGTTGCGCATCCGGAACTGTTTCTGAGTGAAGCCAAAAGCCATGCGACCCCTTACAGCGCCCCTGCTGCGGCTGCTCCTGCGGCGAGCGGCGGTCCGAAACGCGTGGTCGCGGTAACGGCCTGCCCGACCGGCGTCGCCCATACTTTTATGGCGGCTGAAGCCATTGAAACGGAAGCGAAAAAACGCGGCTGGTGGGTAAAAGTCGAAACGCGCGGCTCCGTGGGGGCCGGCAATGCCATCACCCCGGAAGAGGTGGCGGAAGCGGATTTAGTGATTGTGGCGGCGGATATCGAAGTGGATCTGGCGAAGTTTGCCGGTCTCCCGATGTACCGCACGTCGACCGGCCTGGCGCTGAAAAAGACGGCGCAGGAGCTGGATAAAGCCGTAGCGGAAGCAACGCCGTATCAACCGGCGGGTAAGGCATCGCAAGCGGCGACCGAAGGGAAGAAAGAGAGCGCTGGCGCATACCGGCATCTGTTGACGGGCGTTTCTTACATGCTGCCTATGGTGGTTGCCGGGGGACTGTGTATTGCGCTTTCCTTCGCCTTTGGTATTGAAGCCTTTAAGGTGCCGGACACGCTGGCGGCGGCGCTGATGCAGATTGGCGGCGGTTCGGCGTTTGCGCTGATGGTGCCGGTACTGGCGGGTTATATCGCTTTCTCCATCGCGGATCGCCCTGGCCTTACGCCAGGTCTGATTGGCGGTATGCTGGCGGTTAGCACCGGTTCCGGTTTTATCGGCGGGATCATTGCCGGCTTCCTTGCCGGGTATATGGCGAAGCTTATCAGTACCAAACTGAAACTTCCGCAAAGTATGGAAGCGCTGAAGCCAATCCTGATCATCCCGTTAATTTCCAGTCTGGTGGTGGGGCTGGCGATGATTTACCTGATCGGTAAACCGGTTGCCGGGATTCTGGAAGGGCTCACCCACTGGCTGCAAACCATGGGGACGGCAAACGCGGTGCTGCTGGGCGCGATTCTCGGCGGGATGATGTGTACCGACATGGGCGGCCCGGTGAACAAAGCGGCGTATGCGTTTGGCGTTGGTCTGCTGAGTACGCAAACTTACGCGCCGATGGCGGCGATCATGGCCGCAGGTATGGTACCGCCGTTAGCGCTGGGTCTGGCGACGATGGTGGCGCGTCGTAAGTTCGACAAAGCGCAGCAGGAAGGCGGTAAAGCGGCGTTGGTGCTGGGGCTGTGCTTTATCACTGAAGGCGCTATTCCGTTTGCGGCGCGCGACCCGATGCGTGTACTGCCGTGCTGTATCGTTGGCGGCGCGTTGACCGGGGCCATTTCTATGGCGGTAGGCGCAAAATTGATGGCGCCGCATGGCGGTCTGTTTGTTCTGCTTATCCCAGGCGCAATTACGCCGGTATTGGGATACCTGCTGGCAATTGTGGCCGGTACGCTGGTGGCAGGGCTGGCTTATGCCGTCCTGAAACGTCCGGAGACGGAAGTCGCGGCAAAAGCGGCGTAAGAGAAACACGCTAAAAAAGGCAGAGCGCGCTCTGCCTTTTTTATTGCCTGAAGAACATTAAGCGTCAGGCCACCGCTTCGGCAATTTGCTGGGCTTTTAACCACGCAATCTCTTCCGCCCAGATATCAGGATTGATGGTCTCCAGTATCAGCGGAATACCGTCAAAACGCCCATCCTGCATAATCCAACGAAACGCATCGTGGCCGATATTGCCTTCACCCAGGCTGTGATGACGGTCAACGCGGCTACCGAAGGCGCTTTTGGCGTCGTTCAGGTGCATTCCGCGCAAATACTGAAATCCGACAATTTTCCCGAATTCGGCGAATGTTTTTTCGCACGCCTCTGGCGTACGCAGATCGTATCCGGCGGCAAAGGCATGGCAGGTATCGATACAGACGCCAACGCGCGACTTATCTTCCACGCCGTCGATGATGGCGGCTAACTGTTCAAACTCAAACCCCAGATTACTGCCCTGACCGGCTGTATTTTCGATAACCGCCGTAACGCCCTCGGTCTGCGCGAGGGCAATATTGATGGATTCCGCGATCCGCGCCAGGCAATCCTCCTGTGCAATCTGCATCAGATGGCTACCGGGATGAAAATTAAGCAAGGTTAAGCCGAGTTGTTCACAGCGCTGCATTTCATCGAGAAAGGCATCGCGTGATTTTTCCAGCGCTTCACTGACCGGATGGCCCAGATTAATCAGGTAACTATCGTGGGGAAGAATTTGCGCCGCCGAGAAATGATACTTTTCACAGGCGATTTTAAAGTCATCAATGACCTGGGGAGTAAGGGGGGCGGCACGCCACTGACGCTGGTTTTTTGTGAAAAGCGCAAAGGCCGTTGCGCCAATTTCAGCCGCGCGGGCAGGGGCGTTAGCCAGACCGCCAGCAGCGCTGACGTGCGCTCCGATGTATTTCATAAAAGACTCCTGTTAAACCCGCTAACGGTTCATTACGAACGTTATGATAACGGGTTAACAGGCGTGAAACGTAATAATTTATGCGATAAGGCTATGGATTAGGACGTTAATGGCGCCACCGCCAATAATCAGCCAGGCGAATAATGCCAGCGCCATCAGCAGCGGTTTCGCCCCCGCTTTTTTCAATGCGCTAACGTGAGTGGTCAGACCCAACGCCGCCATTGCCATCGCCAGCAGCACCGTGTCCAGCGTCACCAGCATATCCACCACGGCTTTCGGCAGCAGGTGGAAAGAGTTGAAGATCGCCACTACGATGAAGAAAATAGCAAACCACGGAATGGTAATTTTGCTTTTTTCCGCGCCGGTCGCCGGTGAAAGCTGTTTAACGCGTGCCGCCAGAATGATCAGGAACGGCGCCAGCATCATGACACGCAGCATCTTAGCGATAACTGCCGCATTTTCCGCATCCGGGCTAACGGCATGACCCGCTGCGACCACTTGCGCGACTTCATGCATGGTTGAGCCGATATAGATGCCGTAAGTTTCCGGGCTGAACCAGTGCGCCAGCAGCGGATACATTGCCGGGTAAAGGAAAATAGCGATGGTGCCGAAAATAACGACAGTCGCGACGGCTACAGTAACCTTACTGGCTTCCGCTTTTACCACCGGTTCTGTCGCCAGTACCGCCGCCGCGCCGCAGATACTGCTACCGGCGCCAATCAGCCAGCTGGTATGCCTGTCCAGACCAAAGACTTTTTGGCCTAAGAAGCAGGCCAGCATGAACGTGCTGGAAAGCGTTAATACGTCAATCACAATACCGCTAATACCCACGTCGGCGATTTGTGAAAAGGTAAGGCGGAAGCCGTAAAGGATAATCCCTAAACGCAGCAGATGTTGTTTTGCAAACAGCACGCCGCCGTCGCATTGTTTCCATATTTGTGGATAGACGGTATTCCCGATAACCATACCCAGCAGGATAGCCAGGGTCAGGGCGCTGAACCCCGCGCCTGCAACGGCAGGGATAGCGCCGCCCCACAGGGCGACTCCTGTAATGACGGCGCTCAGAGCGAGCCCCGGTATAAAATGCCACATTGTACGACGATGATTCTGCAAGGTGAGTTCTGTCATAACCTTCTCCTGTATATGGACAATAAGGTTACGGTGATCTGGTTTAAAAATAAAATTGATTATATATTTATAATTAATCTTTATAAGTGGTAAGTGAAACGCTATCGGTGGGATACGACTATGCATATTACGCTACGACAACTTGAAGTGTTTGCTGAAGTACTGAAAAGCGGTTCAACAACCCAGGCGTCGGTCATGCTGTCATTATCGCAGTCCGCCGTTAGCGCCGCGCTCACCGATCTGGAAGGTCAGCTCGGCGTACAGTTGTTTGATCGGGTGGGGAAACGGCTGGTGGTCAACGAACATGGGCGCTTGTTATATCCGCGCGCGCTGGCATTGCTGGAGCAAGCGGTAGAAATTGAGCAGCTATTTCGTGAAGATAACGGCGCGATACGGGTTTATGCCAGTAGCACCATCGGCAATTACATTTTACCCGCCATGATTGCCCGCTATCGCCAGCATTATCCGGCCTTACCGCTGGAACTCAGCGTGGGAAACAGCCAGGACGTGATTAACGCGGTGCTGGATTTTCGGGTTGATATCGGCCTGATTGAAGGGCCGTGTCACAGTACAGAGATTATCTCTGAGCCGTGGCTGGAAGATGAGCTGGTGGTCTTTGCCGCGCCGTCCTCGCCGCTGACGCAGGGGCCGGTGACGCTGGAACAGCTTGCGGCATCCCCATGGATTTTACGCGAGCGCGGTTCCGGTACGCGGGAAATTGTCGATTATTTGCTGTTGTCGCATTTGCCGCGCTTTCATATGGCGATGGAGTTGGGGAATTCAGAAGCGATCAAACATGCGGTGCGTCATGGACTGGGGATAAGCTGTTTATCGCGCCGGGTGATTGCTGAACAACTTCAGGCGGGAACCCTGGGCGAAGTCGCGGTGCCGTTACCGCGCCTGGTGCGCACGTTGTGGCGTGTTCATCATCGGCAGAAACATCTTTCTAACGCGTTGCAGCGTTTTTTGAGTTACTGTGAATAAAGGTGAAGAGGAGGGCTGCCCGGGCGGCATCGCCATTTTTAGTATCCGCTTACGTATACGTTATTCTCTGCTTTACTTATAATCCGTGGCCGGTCATGAAGGTCTCTTATAACCGCGCATTTGTGTCGGAAGGATAGTATTTCGTCTGTTACAATCGCGCCTCATTTTTTGGATGGATAGCATTTTCACATGGGTTCCAAAACTAAAACCACAGAAGCGCCCGCGCTACGTCGCGAATTAAAGGCGCGTCACCTGACGATGATTGCCATTGGCGGCTCCATCGGGACAGGTCTTTTCGTTGCATCTGGTGCGACAATTTCTCAGGCGGGGCCAGGCGGCGCGCTGTTTTCTTATATTCTGATTGGTTTGATGGTCTACTTCCTGATGACCAGTCTTGGCGAGCTGGCGGCCTATATGCCGGTATCTGGCTCGTTTGCGACATATGGTCAGAACTATGTGGAAGAAGGCTTTGGTTTCGCGCTGGGCTGGAACTACTGGTACAACTGGGCGGTGACTATCGCTGTTGACCTGGTTGCCGCACAATTGGTGATGGGCTGGTGGTTCCCGGACACGCCGGGCTGGATCTGGAGCGCGCTATTCCTCTGCGTCATTTTCTTGCTGAACTACATTTCCGTGCGCGGTTTTGGCGAGGCGGAGTACTGGTTCTCGTTAATTAAAGTCGCGACCGTTATTATCTTCATCATCGTTGGCGTAGCGATGATTATCGGTATCTTTAAAGGTGTCGAGCCGGTCGGCTGGAGCAACTGGACGACGGGCGATGCGCCTTTTGCTGGCGGTTTTGCGGCAATGATTGGCGTCGCGATGATCGTGGGCTTCTCTTTCCAGGGAACTGAGCTGATTGGTATTGCCGCCGGGGAATCTGAAAACCCGGAGAAGAATATTCCGCGCGCGGTGCGTCAGGTGTTCTGGCGTATTCTGCTGTTTTATGTTTTCGCGATTTTGATTATCAGCCTGATCATTCCTTATACCGATCCAAACCTGCTGCGTAACGACGTCAAAGACATTAGCGTCAGTCCGTTTACCTTAGTGTTCCAGCATGCGGGCTTGTTGTCTGCGGCGGCGATAATGAATGCGGTTATCCTGACGGCGGTACTGTCTGCGGGTAACTCCGGGATGTATGCCTCGACCCGTATGCTCTACACCCTGGCCTGTGACGGTAAGGCCCCGCGTATTTTTGCGAAATTGTCCCGCGGCGGCGTACCGCGCAATGCGCTTTATGCCACCACCGTGATTGCCGGTCTTTGCTTTTTGACCTCAATGTTCGGCAACCAGACGGTCTATCTGTGGCTGTTGAACACCTCCGGTATGACGGGCTTCATCGCCTGGCTGGGGATTGCCATTAGCCATTATCGCTTCCGTCGCGGTTACGTGATACAAGGGTATGATGTGAATGATTTGCCGTACCGTTCCGGGTTCTTCCCGCTGGGGCCGATTTTCGCCTTTGTACTGTGCCTGATTATTACGTTGGGGCAGAACTATGAAGCGTTCCTGAAAGATACCATCGACTGGGGCGGCGTCGCGGCGACCTATATCGGTATTCCGCTGTTCCTGCTTATCTGGTTCGGCTACAAGCTGATAAAAGGTACGCATTTCGTGCGCTATAGCGAAATGCACTTCCCGGAACGCGTTAAAAAGTAACGCGGTATTCTCGTCATAGGCCGGATAGGCTTTATGCCGCCATCCGGCACGGACTGCCTGAACCTGACCCTTCTAACCCTCTCATTCGAGAGGGTTTTTTGTTTTTTCTTTATGATTGGTTCAAATGACATAATTATTAACAATTAAATTGATAATTATTATCGTTTGCTTTATCGTTACTCTCGAAATCAGAAAGGATGAAGATTCGGGCGCGACCGTCACTCATGAGCCCGACTCGCCTGCATAAAAAGAGTTCGCCGTGATAACCGTTATCGCAGGCGAAACGTAATGCGTTGTGAGCGATACCGATTTTTTTTGTCGTATTTACCTCATGGAGAAATGGAATGTTTAGGTTTAACCCTTTCGTTCGGGTAGGGCTTTGTATGTCCGCAGTTACGTTGGCCTGGCCGGTTGCCGCGGCAACGGATGATGGTGAAACCATGGTCGTTACCGCGTCCGCCATCGAACAAAATCTGAAAGATGCGCCAGCAAGTATCAGCGTCATTACCCAGCAAGATTTACAGCGCAGGCCCGTGCAAAACCTGAAAGATGTCCTGAAAGAGGTGCCGGGCGTACAGCTCACTAACGAAGGGGATAACCGTAAAGGCGTGAGTATTCGTGGTCTGGACAGCAGTTATACGCTGATCCTGATCGACGGTAAGCGCGTTAACTCCCGTAACGCGGTCTTCCGCCATAATGATTTTGATCTGAACTGGATACCGGTTGACGCTATCGAACGCATTGAAGTGGTGCGTGGCCCCATGTCCTCGCTGTATGGCTCCGATGCGCTGGGCGGCGTGGTCAACATTATCACCAAAAAAATTGGTCAGAAATGGCACGGCAGCGTCACGGTTGACTCCACTATTCAGGAACATCGCGACCGTGGCGATACCTATAACGGTCAGTTCTTTACCAGCGGTCCGCTGATCGACGGCGTGCTGGGAATGAAAGCCTACGGTAGTCTGGCGAAACGCGAAAAAGACGAGCAGCAGAGCTCCGCCACCACCGCTACGGGTGAAACGCCGCGCATTGAAGGATTTACCAGCCGGGATGGAAACGTCGAGTTTGCCTGGACACCAAACGAAAATCATGACGTTACCGCAGGCTACGGTTTTGATCGCCAGGACCGGGACTCCGACTCGCTGGATAAAAATCGTCTGGAACGGCAAAACTACGCGTTGAGCCATAACGGACGTTGGGATCTCGGCAACAGCGAGCTCAAGTTCTACGGCGAAAAAGTGGAAAACAAAAACCCCGGCAACAGTAGCCCTATCACGTCAGAAAGCAATTCGATTGACGGGAAATACGTTCTGCCGTTAGCGTCTGTCAACCAGTTCCTCACCTTCGGCGGCGAATGGCGTCACGATAAACTGAGCGATGCGGTGAACCTGACCGGCGGTTCCAGTACTAAAACCTCCGCCAGCCAGTATGCTCTGTTCCTTGAAGATGAGTGGCGCATCTTCGAACCGCTGGCGCTGACCACCGGTATTCGTATGGATGACCATGAAACCTATGGCGATCACTGGAGCCCGCGTGCTTATCTGGTCTATAACGCAACGGATACCCTGACGGTGAAAGGTGGGTGGGCCACGGCCTTTAAAGCGCCGTCGCTATTGCAATTAAGTCCGGACTGGGCGACCAACTCCTGCCGTGGCGGATGCCGCATTATCGGTAGCCCGGATCTGAAACCTGAAACCAGTGAAAGCTGGGAGCTCGGCCTTTATTACCGTGGCGAAGAAGGCATACTGGAGGGCGTGGAAGCGAGCGTTACCACGTTCCGTAACGATGTGGACAATCGCATCAGCATTAGTCGTACCCCTGACGTTAACGCCGCGCCCGGCTATTCCAACTTTGTCGGTTTCGAAACCAACAGTCGGGGACAGCGCGTTCCGGTCTTCCGTTATTACAACGTGAATAAAGCGCGTATTCAGGGCGTGGAAACCGAGTTGAAAGTTCCGTTTAACGAGGCGTGGAAACTGTCGTTGAATTACACCTATAACGACGGACGCGACGTCAGTAATGGCGGGAACAAGCCGCTTTCCGATCTGCCGTTCCACACCGCGAACGGTACGCTGGACTGGAAACCGGCGCAGCTCGAAGACTGGTCATTCTACGTATCAGGGAATTATACCGGGCGTAAGCGGGCCGACAGCGCAACGGCGAAAACGCCGGGCGGGTACGTGGTCTGGGATACCGGCGCGGCATGGCAGGCGACGAAAAACGTTAAACTGCGTGCGGGCGTTCTGAACGTGGGCGATAAAGATCTCAAACGCGACGACTACGGTTATACCGAAGACGGACGTCGTTACTTTATGGCGGTGGATTACCGTTTCTGACAGAGACTGGCGACAGCCGCGTTTTGCCGCTGTCGCCAGAATGTTATAACCGATGCAGCCTGGAGAGCAGCGCCAGCGACAGAGTCGTTAGCAGAATGGCGATCACCGCATAGATATAAACGCCCGACCACGCCCAGCTATTTTTCACCATAATTACCGGCACACCGGCCATTGCCGCGCCGACATAGCTGAACAATCCCCGAAAGCCGGTAATCGATCCCGCCGCATCCTTATGGGTCACATCCAGACAGCCGACGGCAAAAAGCATATGCGGTCCGTATAAGGCGAAGCCCATGATGGTGAACAGAATCGCGGTGAGGGTGTAAGAGGTATCCTGAACCAGCGGCACCAGCACGATGCATATGCACAGCGCTAACGCGAAGATTAACCCGGTCATCCAGCGGTTACTTTTGAACATAAAGTCAGACAAGTAGCCTGCCAGCAACCCACCTGCCAGTCCGCCCGCCTCAAACCAGGAAATAATCGAGTTCGCTTTTATCAGACTCCAGCCGTGAACCTGCGAATAGTAAATCTGCGGCCAGTCGTTAAGAATAGTGCGCGCAATATAAACCGACATATCACCGATAATAATGATCCATACCAGTGGATTGGTCAGGATATATTTCACAAAAATCTGCCAGAAGCTCAGGTTGACCGGGCTGGCCTTGACCTGGGCCAGTTCCGTCGGGTCGTTACGCCACTGCCCCACGTTGGGCAAACCTAACGTACCGGGACGATCTTTAATGGTAAATAGCGCCACTATCCCCATCAGCAGTGAAATGGCGCCGGGAACATAAAACCCCATTTTCCAGCTACCGCTAAAGGCGATAGCAAAGCTGGTCAGCAGCGGCGCGAGGCTGCCGCCGATATTGTGCGCCGCTTCAACGATAGCCCACCAGCGTCCCCGTTCGTTTTTCGAAAACCACGAGGCCATAATTTTCGCCATCGGCGGAAAGCTGGTGCCCTGTAAGATCGCGTTGAGACTGTACAGCACGTAGAATGCCGCCACGCTGTCGGAAAAGCCGAACAGAATATTTACAATCCCCACGCCAATCAGCACCGGGCCGGTCATAGCTTTCGGGTTAATTTTATCGACCAGCATCCCGCCGACAAACTTCATCGCGCCATAAAGAATGTAAAAAATAGAAGACATAATGGCGAAGTCTTCTGCGGTCAGCGACGTTTCCGTCAGCATGGCCGGCATCGCGGCGGAGAAGTTTTTACGGGTAAGATAAAAGACGGCATAAGAGATAAAGACCGAGGTGATAATCTCAAAACGAAATTTTTTATAGGTCTGGTCTATCTCTTTTTTCTCTTTTACAATCGGCTTATCGGGCTGGCTGAAAATAAATGTTTTTATACTCATTTTAAAATTCCCTTCCGGCGAGGTGAGTCGCGTTATAATTCATCTTCAATAAGAAAAAGAAGCAATTCGAAACCGTGATAATTAATCTGATGGTGGATTTTTTCCCGTACAACCGGCTTCGCTTTCCAGGCAATACCGGTGCCAGCATGTTCTAACATCGGCAGATCGTTGGCGCCATCACCGCAGGCAATAATATTCTCCGTGGCAATATTTAACCGGGCAGCCAGGTCAACCAGCGTCTGTTTTTTGTTTGCGGCGTTCATAATCGGCAAGGTAATGTTATCCGTCAGAACGTTATCGCGTATTTCAACCGTATTCGAAAAGGCATAATCCAGTTGATACCGTTCTTTTAGACGCTGGGTGAATATATCCAGTCCCCCGGAGATAATCGCGGTTTTAAATCCTTTGGCCTTGATGACTGGCAGAATAGTTAACAGGCCTGGCGAAAGGGTCATGCGATCGCATACGGCGTTCAGCACTGCTTTCGGTGTGCCTTTCAACATTCCGATACGTCGGGTAAAACTGGCGTTAAAATCAAGATTGCCTTCCATCGCCTGTTGGGTAATGGCGGTGATTTGCGTCGACATGCCAAGCTCGCGGGCAATTTCATCCACGCCTTCTTCCGCAATAAATGTCGAGTCCATATCAAACGCGATAATACCGTTAGCAGGCAGTGGCTGCGGCTTAATAAAAAAATCAAACTGCCATTGCAATGAGAGTTCGCGTAAATAGCGATAAAATTCAGGCGTCAGACATTCCGCTGGCAGCGTAAGCTTTAAATAAGCGGTATTGATAAGCGCGGCATAACGTTTATCAAATAATAGCGGAAATGGCATGGTGACGGCATTAAATAACGTTTCCTGTAATTTTTTCTGAAACGTATCGATATCCTGTGTAGTAATAAAATAAATAATGCTCATATGATAACTCCCTTAATTTACGGGTATTATAATGACTCTTTTGCGGCGTGGAATCTTGTGCTATCACAGATATCACAGCCAGAAAAGGGCTAAAAAAGCGTTGTTTTTGATACCAGGTAAAGTTCAGACACAAAAGGTATCACTTTTGATATGCCAACTGTGCGAGGATGTTATTTATTACTGAACGCGAATGACACTGAAAGGATTGATATAACGATGGAGAGTTGCCTTGATATATTCAAAATAGTAATAGGTCCATCCAGCTCACGTACCGTAGGGCCGATGCGCGCCGCCTGTCACTTTATTTCATTGCTCAGAGAACAAGAGACGTTGCCGCTAATTCGGGAAATTGAAATCGAGCTGTATGGCGCGTTATCGTTAAGCCGCAAGTGCCACAATGTGGATACCGCCCTTTATCTTGGGCTGCTGGGTTGCCAGCCGGAGAATGTCGATCTCCGTTCGCATATGGCGGTGATTAAGCGTGCGGAAAATGAAAACAAAATCGAACTCCCGCTCTCCGACGCGGGCGGAATCACGATAAAAGTCAAGATTATCGCCAATCACCAGGCGCATCCAGGCCATCCTTATGCCATGACGTTTCGCGCCAGAGATGATTATTTCACGGTGTATGAAGAGACCTGGTTTTCGACCGGCGCCGGACAAGTTCGCAAACATGGCGAGCCGCTGACGCCATCGCTTCCTTTGCGTACAGTGTCGCCCTTTGAATTTAGTCATGCCGCGCAGTTGCTGGCGCTGTGCCGACGTAATGGCCTGTCCGTTGCGGCGCTGATGATGAAAAATGAGCTGTGCCGCCACTCGCCACAGACGTTGCAGAATTATCTGGCGCAAATATGGGACGTGATGCAGCAGGCGGTTTATCGCGGCCTGCATACTGAGGGGGTATTACCCGGTCCCTATCAGGTACCGCGGCGCGCCTGTGCGTTACATAAGACGTTACAGGCTAACCGTTCCACCAGCGATTTTTTAACCGCGCTGAACTGGGTCAATGCCTTCGCGATTGCGGTAAGCGAAGAAAATGCCAGCGGCGGACAGATTGTTACCGCGCCAACCAATGGCGCGTGCGGCATCATTCCGGCAGCGCTCTGCTGGTATGATAAATTTGTCACGCCGCTGGAGCCCGGTGCTCTGACCCGTTTCTTCCTGACCGCCGCCGCTATCGCGATGTTGTTTAAACAAAACGCCTCTATTCTGGGATCTGAAGTTGGCTGTCAGGGGGAAATCGGCGTGGCGTGCTCAATGGCGGCGGCGGGCCTGGCTGAACTGATGGGCGCATCCGTGGAGCAAACGCTGAGCGCCGCTGAAATTGCCATGGAACATCATCTGGGATTGACCTGCGATCCGCTGGGCGGACAGGTACAAATTCCCTGCATAGAGAGAAACGCCATCTCTGCCGTGAAAGCGATAAACGCGGCGACGATGGCGATGAGTCGCGTAAGCGAACCCTGTATCTCGCTCGATGAGATCATTGCTGCGATGTACGAGACCGGTAAAGACATGAGCGCTAAATACCGTGAAACGTATCATGGTTCGCTGGGGAAAATTCAGCCGCGCAAGAGAGGGTAACAGCGTGAAATACAATACGATGAATAACGACGAGATTATCCTGTCGTTGTGCGCCCGCTTAAAGGAGACGCGTCTGTCTCTTTCGATGACCCAGCAGCAGCTTGCCGATCGCGCGCACGTTGGCATCGCTACCATCAAGCGTATCGAGAAGGGGGGAGGGCTCAATCTTGATACGTTAATTTCTCTCCTGCGGGCGCTGGATAAGTTGCATAATCTTGATGCGGTGCTGTTTGAATCCGAGCTGCGTAATTTTCACGAAAGTTATGAAGGCGGAGAGGGCAGCGGCCGCCTTCAGGTACGCCAGCAGGCCGCGGATTTAAATAATAAATCTTCCGCGCCGCAGTCGGAGGAGGTGAACTACAGCGCGGCGCTGGAAAATTCATTATGTTGGTGACGTCTCACGCTCGCCCCGTAAATACCGGGCATGAAAGCGCAGATGGTCCTCGATGAAGGACGCAATAAAATAATAGCTATGATCGTAGCCAGGCTGGATTCGTAGCGTCATCGGCCAGGCGGTTTGCCGCGCGGCTTCCGCCAGTACGGCTGGCTGAAGTTGATCGGCGAGGAATTGATCGCTGTCGCCCTGATCGATGAGCACAGGAATGGCGTCCTGCGGCTGGCTGGCCAGCATTAATTCGCAGCTATCCCACTCACTCCAGGCTGATTCATCTTCGCCGAGATAAGCGGTAAGCGCTTTGATTCCCCACGGCACGCGGCTGGGGTTGACGATAGGCGCAAAAGCAGAGACGCTGGTGTATTTGCCCGGATTTTTCAGCGCCATGATTAATGCGCCGTGGCCGCCCATCGAGTGCCCGCTGATGGCGCAACGGTCGCTGACGTTAAACTGTGTCTGGATAAGCGCCGGAAGCTCATCGCGCAGGTAATCGTACATGCGATAATGGCTGGCCCAGGGCGGCTGTGTGGCATTGAGATAAAACCCGGCGCCGTGGCCTAAATCGTATCCGCTATCGTCGGCGACCTGTTCACCGCGTGGACTGGTATCCGGCATCACCAATACAATGCCCAGTTCTGCTGCGATACGCTGCGCGCCTGCTTTGGTGGTAAAATTCTCATCATTGCAGGTCAACCCGGACAACCAGTACAGTACCGGAGGCGGTTCATTATCCTGAGTCGGCGGAAGAAAAATGCTGAATGTCATGGCGCAGTTTAGCGTGGCGGCATGATGACGCCAGCGCTGCTGCCAGCCGCCAAAACATCGGTGCTCTTCGAGCATTTCCATGCGAGGGCTCCTTTTATAGTGAACCTGATAAGGTATGCAGATTCTTCATAATACAGATTATTCACCGCGTTGTGAGTAACTTTCACTTCCGTAATACATAAACATGCTTCATCATTTAAATAACGTTGCGTTAACAAATATGCCCTTTGTCCTGCCAGCATTCTCGCACCGGAAAAGATGTCATGAAAGGCAGCGACAATTTCAACAATTATGGGCGTGAATACTGGATTATGTGCGCTACCTCACGCACAATAATCACACTGTCACAATATTGACAAACTTTGCCCCATGCAGGGCAGAGGCGCCACACCTGCAGGAGAACACGATTAATGCCATCACTCAGTAAAGAAGCGGCCCTGGTTCATGACGCGCTGGTTGCCCGGGGGCTGGAAACGCCGCTGCGCCCGCCTATGGATGAACTGGATAATGAAACGCGAAAAAGCCTAATCGCAGGGCATATGACTGAGATTATGCAGTTGCTGAATCTCGATTTGAGCGATGACAGTCTGATGGAAACGCCGCATCGTATCGCTAAGATGTACGTTGACGAGATTTTCGCCGGCCTCGACTATGCCAATTTCCCGAAAATTACCCTCATTGAAAATAAAATGAAGGTGGATGAAATGGTCACCGTCCGCGATATCACGCTGACCAGCACCTGTGAACATCACTTTGTGACCATTGATGGCAAAGCGACCGTCGCGTATATCCCCAAAGATTCCGTGATCGGCCTGTCGAAAATTAACCGCATCGTGCAATTCTTCGCCCAGCGTCCGCAGGTTCAGGAACGTTTGACCCAACAAATTCTGACGGCGCTGCAAACCTTGCTCGGCACCAATAATGTAGCGGTATCGATTGATGCGGTGCATTACTGCGTGAAAGCGCGCGGTATTCGTGACGCAACCAGCGCCACGACGACGACGTCGCTGGGTGGATTGTTTAAGTCCAGCCAGAATACGCGCCAGGAGTTTCTGCGTGCCGTTCGCCATCATCCATGATTAAGGCGGAGACGATGGAGCGTAATGTCACGCTGGATTTTGTACGTGGCGTCGCTATCCTCGGTATCCTGCTTCTTAACATTAGCGCCTTTGGATTGCCGAAGGCGGCTTATCTCAATCCCGCCTGGTACGGCGCGATCGTTCCCGAAGACGCCTGGTCCTGGGCGATTCTCGATATTGTGGCGCAGGCTAAGTTTCTTACGCTGTTCGCGTTGTTGTTTGGCGCGGGGCTACAAATGCTGCTTCCGCGTGGTAAACAGTGGATTCAGTCGCGCTTAACGCTATTGGTACTGTTAGGTTTTATCCATGCGTTATTCTTTTGGGACGGCGACATTCTGCTGGCCTACGGTCTGGTCGGGTTAATTTGCTGGCGACTGGTACGCGACGCGCCTTCGGTAAAAAGCCTGTTCAATACCGGCATACTCCTTTATCTGGTCGGGATTGGCGTGCTACTGCTGCTGGGCGTGGTATCGAGTAGCGAAACCAGCCGCGCCTGGACGCCGGATGCGTCGACAATATTGTATGAAAAATACTGGAAGCTGAACGGCGGCATGGAGGCTATCAGCAACCGGGCAGAGATGCTGTCGAATAGTTTACTGGCGCTCGGCGCGCAGTATGGCTGGCAACTGGCAGGTATGATGCTGCTGGGCGCCGCGCTAATGCGTAGCGGCTGGCTGAAAGGTCAGTACAGTCTGCGGCACTATCGCCGTACCGGGGTTCTGCTGGTGGCGTTAGGGCTAATGATCAACCTGCCTGCGGTCATTTTACAATGGCGGCTGGACTGGGCGTACCGCTGGTGCGCCTTCTTATTGCAGGCGCCGCGCGAACTGAGCGCGCCGTTGCAAACGCTGGGCTATGCCGCGCTGATGTTTGGCTTCTGGCCGCAGCTTAGCCGATGCAGACTGACGCTTGCCATTGCCTGCGTAGGGCGAATGGCGCTGACCAATTATCTGCTGCAGACGATCATCTGTACCACGCTGTTTTATCAGTTTGGCTTATTTATGAAATTCAATCGACTGGAACTCTTGTTCTTTGTCGTTCCTGTATGGGCAATAAACCTTCTCTTTTCCGTCATCTGGCTACGTTTCTGGCGACAGGGACCGGTCGAGTGGTTATGGCGTCAACTCACGTTGCGCGCGTCAGGATCGCTCAGATAACGATCTGGATCACATTCATTAACAAAATGGCTGTAACCGTTTCCATCCCTGTGATGTTTCTCACGCAGCCCTGGGCAGGGTGCTGACAAAATAGCCGCCTGCTAACGGGGCATTTGTGAGCATTTTTGAACTCAAACAGGGCAGTGAATATGATCACCATTCGTGATGTAGCGCGCCAGGCTGGCGTGTCTGTAGCGACCGTTTCCCGCGTACTGAATAACAGCGCGTTGGTCAGTCCCGACACCCGTGACGCCGTTATGCAGGCCGTCACCCTGCTGGGATATCGGCCAAATGCGAATGCGCAAGCGCTGGCCACTCAGGTGAGCGACACCATCGGCGTCGTGGTCATGGATGTTTCCGATGCCTTTTTCGGCGCTCTGGTGAAAGCCGTAGATCTGGTCGCGCAGCAGCACCAGAAATATGTTCTCATTGGCAACAGTTATCATGAGGCGGAAAAAGAGCGCCATGCGATTGAAGTCTTGATCCGTCAGCGTTGTAACGCATTGATTGTTCACTCAAAAGCCTTAACCGATCGCGAGCTGAGCGACTTTATGGATCAGATCCCCGGTATGGTGCTGATTAACCGTATCGTGCCGGGTTATGCGCATCGTTGTGTCTGTCTCGACAATGTGAGCGGCGCCAGAATGGCGACCCGAATGTTGCTGAATAATGGACATCAACGCATCGGCTACCTGGCCTCCAGCCACCGTATTGAAGATGACGCGATGCGCAGAGAAGGGTGGTTACACGCGCTGCAAGAGCAGGGGGTTGCTGCGTCGGAGAGCTGGATTGGCACCGGCACGCCGGATATGCAGGGCGGCGAGTCGGCAATGGTTGAGTTGCTGGGACGCAATCTGCAACTGACGGCGGTATTTGCCTATAACGATAACATGGCGGCGGGCGCGCTGACGGCGTTAAAAGATAACGGCATCGCCATTCCCTTGCATCTGTCTGTCATCGGTTTCGATGATATCCCTATTGCTCGTTATACCGATCCTCAGTTGACTACCGTGCGCTATCCTATTGCTTCTATGGCGAAAATCGCGACCGAGCTGGCGTTACAGGGGGCTGCAGGCACGCTGGATATCACGGCGACGCACTGCTTTATGCCGACCCTGGTGCGGCGCCATTCGGTGGCGTGGCGACAGAATGCGGTACTGATCACTAACTGATTACGCCCCGCATGTAACCGTTTTCAATCTGTGAGTAAATTCACAGTTTATTAACATTGTGATAGCTATGATGACAACGTTTGTCGCACTGTAACTAATGTGTAACAGTTAGTTGTCAGTTTTGCTGGGGTATTTCGCTTATAAAAACCGTTATCACAATATCCCGCGACTACCGGACAAAAATAAAGAGTTGAATAAGAGCTTATCCCATTAGGGCTATTTTACTTGCCATTTTGGACCTGGGCAGTGCTCGCCAAAACGCGTTAGCGTTTTGAACGCCGCTTGCGGCGGCCCGAAGGGCGAGCGTAGCGAGTCAAACCTCACGTACTACGTGTACGCTCCGGTTTTTGCGCGCTGTCCGTGTCCAAACTGGCTGCGCCAATAACGCCTGGTGGGATAGGCTCTAAATACGCTTCGGCGTTCAGTAACATGCGTTAACTTGCTGAACAGCCGGGCATTTTTTTACGCTATACCCTACATAATAAAACCGGAGCTACCATGAATAAGAAGGTATTGACCCTTTCTGCCGTGATGGCAAGTCTGTTATTCGGCGCGCACGCGCACGCGGCTGATACTCGTATTGGCGTGACGATTTATAAATATGACGATAACTTTATGTCCGTGGTGCGTAAGGCTATTGAAAAAGATGGCAAATCCGCGCCGGATGTTCAGCTACTGATGAATGACTCGCAAAACGATCAGTCCAAACAGAATGATCAAATTGACGTTTTATTGGCGAAAGGGGTTAAAGCTCTGGCGATTAACCTGGTCGACCCGGCAGCCGCCGGTACGGTGATTGAGAAAGCGCGCGGGCAAAATGTGCCGGTGGTGTTCTTTAACAAAGAGCCTTCCCGCAAAGCGCTGGACAGCTATGACAAGGCGTATTATGTCGGGACTGACTCTAAAGAATCCGGTGTGATTCAGGGCGACTTGATTGCCAAACACTGGCAGGCGAATCAGGGTTGGGATCTGAATAAAGACGGTAAAATTCAGTATGTTCTGCTGAAAGGCGAGCCGGGGCACCCGGATGCTGAAGCCCGTACGACGTATGTGGTGAAAGAGTTAAATGATAAAGGTATTCAGACCGAGCAACTGGCGTTAGACACCGCCATGTGGGATACCGCGCAGGCAAAAGATAAGATGGATGCCTGGCTGTCTGGCCCGAACGCTAACAAGATTGAAGTGGTTATCGCGAATAACGATGCGATGGCGATGGGCGCGGTAGAGGCGCTGAAAGCGCATAATAAATCATCGATTCCGGTCTTTGGCGTCGATGCGTTACCGGAAGCTCTGGCGCTGGTGAAATCGGGCGCGATGGCCGGTACGGTACTGAATGACGCCAACAATCAGGCGAAAGCGACATTCGATCTGGCGAAAAACCTCGCCGAAGGCAAGGGCGCGGCTGACGGCACCAACTGGAAGATTGAGAACAAAATCGTGCGCGTGCCTTATGTCGGCGTGGACAAAGACAATCTGAGCGAATTTACCCAAAAATAACTTTTCCGTCTGTGGGCGCAATTTTGTTGCGCCCTGAAACCGTGGAAGGGTGACGCGCCGCAGACCGGATAACGTATTTCTTTTGCCATCCGGCGCGGATAGTCATAATTAAAAAGGCCGACAGGGTATCATTATGGGCAGCACGATCTCTCCGTCGTCGGGTGAATATTTGTTGGAAATGCGTGGCATTAACAAATCATTTCCCGGCGTGAAAGCGCTTGATAATGTCAACTTAAACGTTCGTCCGCACTCTATTCATGCATTAATGGGCGAAAACGGCGCAGGCAAATCAACATTATTAAAATGTCTTTTCGGTATTTACCAAAAAGATTCCGGCAGCATTGTATTTCAGGGAAAAGAAGTGGACTTCCATTCGGCGAAAGAAGCGCTGGAGAATGGGATTTCGATGGTACACCAGGAGTTAAACCTGGTATTACAACGTTCGGTCATGGATAACATGTGGCTGGGGCGTTATCCCACCAAAGGTATGTTTGTCGACCAGGATAAAATGTACCAGGATACCAAAGCGATATTTGATGAGCTGGATATCGATATTGACCCGCGCGCGCGCGTAGGAACGTTATCCGTTTCGCAAATGCAGATGATCGAAATTGCGAAGGCGTTTTCCTATAACGCTAAGATCGTTATTATGGATGAACCGACCTCATCGCTAACTGAGAAAGAGGTTAATCATCTGTTCACCATTATTCGCAAGCTGAAAGAACGCGGCTGCGGCATTGTTTATATCTCGCATAAAATGGAAGAAATTTTTCAATTGTGCGATGAAATTACTATCTTGCGCGACGGTCAGTGGATTGCCACCCAGCCGCTGGAAGGGCTGGATATGGATAAGATCATTGCGATGATGGTCGGGCGTTCCCTGAACCAGCGCTTTCCGGATAAAGAAAATAAGCCGGGCGACGTGATCCTGGAGGTTCGTCACCTGACCTCGCTACGCCAGCCTTCCATTCGCGATGTCTCCTTTGATTTGCACAAGGGCGAAATTCTGGGCATTGCCGGTCTGGTTGGGGCAAAGCGTACCGATATCGTCGAAACGCTGTTTGGCATTCGTGAGAAGTCGTCCGGGACAATCACTTTACATGGCAAGAAAATTAATAATCACACTGCGAACGAAGCGATTAACCACGGTTTTGCGCTGGTGACAGAAGAGCGTCGTTCTACCGGAATTTATGCCTATCTGGATATCGGATTTAACTCATTAATTTCGAATATCCGTAATTATAAAAATAAAGTGGGGTTACTGGATAATTCCCGGATGAAAAGCGACACCCAATGGGTCATTGATTCCATGCGGGTAAAAACGCCGGGGCATCGCACGCAAATTGGTTCGCTTTCCGGCGGCAATCAGCAAAAGGTGATCATTGGTCGCTGGCTATTAACGCAGCCGGAAATATTAATGCTGGACGAACCGACCCGCGGCATTGATGTCGGCGCAAAATTTGAAATTTATCAGCTTATTGCGGAACTGGCGAAAAAAGGCAAGGGGATCATCATTATCTCTTCTGAAATGCCGGAGCTGTTAGGGATTACCGATCGTATCCTGGTGATGAGTAACGGTCTCGTTTCCGGCATTGTCGATACTAAAACAACAACGCAAAACGAAATTTTGCGTCTTGCTTCTTTGCACCTTTAAGATCAGGGGCTCCTTATGAGTGCGTTAAACAAGAAAAGCTTTTTGACCTGGCTGAAAGAGGGCGGAATTTACGTCGTTCTTTTAGTGCTGCTGGCGATTATTATTTTCCAGGACCCGACTTTTTTAAGTTTGCTGAATTTAAGTAATATTCTGACGCAATCTTCGGTACGTATTATTATCGCGCTGGGCGTGGCGGGACTCATCGTCACCCAGGGGACAGACCTGTCGGCGGGGCGTCAGGTAGGGCTGGCGGCGGTTGTGGCGGCAACATTACTGCAATCAATGGAAAACGCCAACAAAGTGTTTCCGGAAATGGCGACCATGCCGATTGCGCTGGTCATCCTGATTGTCTGCGCGATTGGCGCGGTTATTGGCCTGGTGAACGGCATCATCATTGCTTACCTGAACGTGACGCCGTTTATTACCACGCTTGGCACGATGATTATCGTTTATGGGATCAACTCCCTTTACTATGACTTTGTCGGCGCTTCGCCCATTTCCGGCTTTGACAGCGGCTTTTCCACCTTTGCACAGGGCTTTGTGGCGATGGGCAGTTTCCGGCTCTCATACATCACCTTTTACGCTCTGATTGCGGTAGCGTTTGTCTGGGTGCTGTGGAATAAGACCCGTTTTGGTAAAAACATTTTTGCTATTGGCGGCAACCCGGAGGCGGCGAAAGTTTCTGGCGTAAACGTGGCGCTGAATCTGCTGATGATTTATGCGCTCTCCGGCGTGTTTTATGCCTTCGGCGGCTTACTGGAAGCAGGGCGTATTGGTTCTGCCACCAACAACCTCGGCTTTATGTATGAACTGGATGCGATTGCCGCGTGCGTGGTCGGGGGCGTATCGTTTAGCGGCGGAGTGGGGACGGTCTTCGGCGTGGTGACCGGCGTCATTATCTTTACCGTCATCAACTATGGCCTGACCTATATCGGGGTAAACCCGTACTGGCAGTACATTATCAAAGGCGGCATTATCATTTTCGCCGTGGCGCTGGACTCGCTGAAATACGCGCGTAAGAAGTAGTTATCCAGACCTATTACTTTGCTTATCAGATAACCCGGCGCAGCGAAACTGCGCGCCGGGCTTCATACCGCGAGCTACAGCGTTAACGCGTGCTCTTTTTCGCCTTTTTTAAATTTGACCTCGCCTAAATCAATACAGGCGACCGGGCAGACATGACCGCACAGCAGACAACCGACGCATTTTTCCGTATTGCAATGCGGCGTGCGGCTGTGTTCATCCCACTCCATCGCCTGATGGCCGCCGTCATAGCAGGAGATATAGCAACGTCCGCAGCCGACGCATTTCTCCTGATTAATCCGCGGATAGACGATATAGCTGCGATCCAGATCTTCCGCCGGGATAATATTGCCATTCGCCAGCCCGATCATCTCCTGTAATGAGGCAAATCCCTGATCGGCCAGATAGTGGCTGAGGCCGCTCGCCATATCTTCTACAATGCGGTAACCGTATTGCATAATGCCTGTCGTCACCTGTAGGGTCGCCGCGCCCAGCAGCAGAAATTCGGCAGCGTCTTCCCAGGTTTCAATGCCGCCGATACCGCTAATCGGGAAATCGCGCAGTTCAGGGTGCATTCGCAACTGCTGGATAAAACGCAGCGCAATGGGTTTCACCGCTTTTCCTGAATAACCGGAGATACTGGATTTACCGTTAACCACCGGCATCCCGATTTTGCGGTTCAGGTCGATGTTAGTAATGGACTTCACGGTGTTGATGGTGGCGATACCGTCGGCTCCGCCGCGTTTGGCGGCCAGCGCGACTTCGCACATATCGCCAATATTCGGCGTCATTTTCGCCAGCATTGGCAAAGATGAACCGCGTTTTACGGCGCGGCAGTATTTTTCAACCAGCTCCGGGCTTTGCCCTACATCGCTTCCCATGGCGTGCGAGGTCATCTGCGGGCAAGAGAAGTTACACTCAATCATATCCGCGCCGGCTTCTTCAACCAGACGCGCCAGTTCCTGCCACTGCTGCTCATTTTCTCCCATGATGGAAGCAATCAGCACCTTATCCGGATAATCCTGTTTTAACCTTCGAATGGCGGCCAGGTTCTCTTCCAGCGGATGCTCAGCAATTTGCTCCATGTTTTTGAAACCAATAAAACCGGTATCTTCTTTCGTCAGGTGATCAAAACGTGGAGAGACTTCGTTGGCAATAAAAAAACCAATGGTTTTAAAAACGATCCCGCCCCAGCCGGTATCATAGGCTTTGGCGCACATCTCATAACAATTGCCTACCGGAGAAGAAGAAAGGCAAAACGGATTGGGAAACTTAACGCCGCAAAAGGTAACAGACAAATCTTTTGTTAACATGAGCAGGCCTCCTCTAAATAATGATGAATAGCCTGAGCGGCTTCTTTTCCGGTTTTTACCGCATAAACGACGGTCTTATCACCTTTAACAATATCGCCAGCGGCAAAGATCGCCGGGTCGTCGGTTTGATAATTGTGCGTGTCGATAATATTACGCTGCGCTTTTATCTCCGCAAAGGCATCCAGTCGCGCGTGCTGCCCCACGGCCAAAATAATATTTTCCGCTTCCAGCGTCAGTTCTCCTGAATGGCGTACATGGTGGAAGGTCACTTTATTTCCGCTGACGGCGACAGGCGTAAAACCATCAATAATCGATACGCCTAATGCCTGCGTGCTGGTAAATTCTTTTTCGCTGGCGGGGAATTCGGTTAATTCTTCCCGCGCCACGCAGGTGACGGAAGGACAGCCGAGAATTTTTAACGTACTGGCGACATCCATCGCTACGTCGCCGCCGCCAATAATTAATGCGCTACGCGGAACGCTAATATCGCCGTCGGCCTGACGGGCGCGCTGTAAAAAATCAACGGCAATCTCTACGTGACTGGCTTGCTCAAATAACGGTAAATCAGAGCCACAGGACATCCCGACGGTCATCAGCACGGCGCGATATTCGGCTTTGAGTTGCGCAAGCGATAGCGACCCGCCCACCTCACAATTACATTTAATATTGACGCCCATTTCTACAATGCGGGCAATTTCCTGATCGAGTACGCTTTGCGGCAGACGAAATGCCGGGATGCCGTGACGCAGCCATCCGCCGGGCTGCGGCTGTTTTTCGTAAATGGTGACGTCATAGCCTAAATGCGTGAGCGTCACGCTTGCCTGCAAACCTGCCGGACCCGCGCCAATAATCGCGACTTTCCCGCGTGTTTTACTCCCGGGCTGATAAATCTGCATGGCAGTCTGCTGTTCAAAATCGGTAATAAAACGTTGCAGGCGTGCAATATCAATAGGTTTATCTATTCCGGAACGTGTACATCCGCGCTGGCATAATTTTTCCGTCGGACAGACTCTGGCGCAGACAGCGCCAAGCGCGTTATTTTCCCGGATAGTTTCCGCTGCGCCTTTAAAATTGCGAAAGTAAATAGAACGAATAAATTTCCCCGGATCGGTTTGCGCCGGGCAAGCCTGACTACAGGGCGCATCGTGACATAATAAACAACGCGAAGCCTCTTTTATTGCCAGTAATGGCGTAAAACCAGGCGTGAGTTCATCCAGATAATTTTGTTGCGGCATATAATCTTCCTTAATGCTTGAATAAATTAAGGCGAAACGCAAATAACGCGTTTTAATGATCAAAAATCTACCGCCAGCCTAAGCATTGAAAGAAGGGTATTCTGTGAAAGAATTCACAAAAAAATGAAACCAGAATGCAAAACAGCATTTGTTCCTTATATCATAATAATAACTATTCTCAATTTTAAAGGGATAATAAATAGATTAACGATAAAAAAGAAGATAAATAATCATTCCAGTAAATAAAAAACCGCAACCGGTATAAAGAAAAAGATAAGACCAATATTGTACGGGATCGGCATGGCGATAGACATAAACCGGTTTTCGCGCATTTTTGACAACTTTATCTACCGCGCCGGTTCGCCAGCCTTTCCAGGCCTCACGGAAGCAAAAAAGCGGGAGTAGCAGAAAGGCTAATATGACAAATATCGTCTGTACATCCATGATCATTTCCCTTTTTTCTTTTCCAGTTCAAGCAATTGTTCCGGTGTAACTGCCGGATACCCCTGGGCGTCATTCGGCACCTGATGCTGCGTGGGAATAGGTACCAGCGGGCCTAAAAAACGCGGTTCGCGTTTAAAAATATAGAGATCCGCCAGCGCGCTAAAGCGGGCGCCAAATTCGCGCAGGCGCACTGTCAGCATATTTTTGGGCGAAGGTACCGCGTAACACTGCGCCTGAATGCCCATATGCAGCGCAATAAACAAGGCGCGTTCGCAGTGGAAGCGCTGAGTGATGATAATAAAGTCGTTGGTATCAAACACTTTGCGGGTACGCACAATGGAGTCAAGCGTACGGAAGCCAGCGTAATCAAGCACAATGTCCGCAGGATCGACGCCCGCCGCGATAAGGTCTTTGCGCATGGTCATCGGTTCGTTATAGCTTTGCAGGGCATTGTCGCCGCTGAGCAGCAGGTAATTGACTTTACCGCTATTGTAAGCGTTTAACGCGCCCTGGATACGATAACGATAGTACTGATTAATGACACCCTTGCGATAGTATTTGGCTGTCCCTAACACGACGCCAACCTGGCGGTAGGGAAGATCCTGTAGCTCGTCATAGATATAGGGCGCTGTTTTCCAGCTCATCCACCGATCGAGGCCAAGCACCGTCAACAGCAGCAAGCCTACCAGGACCAACAGGCTGTAAAACACGCGCTTTAACATGCAGGAAACTCGATACCAGGATGAAAGTACGATCAGGCTACTGTACCCGAAGACGTAGCGCAAGAAACCGCCGTCTGATTGCGGAGATTTTCAGCATGATTTCCCTTGTATCGGGTCGCGGGAGAGGAGAGTCAGGCCGGATAAGACGCCAGTGCGTCGCTATCCGGCACATTTGCTTAGCCGAGAAGCACGCGGTCAATATTATGGCAACCTAACGCTTTCAGCGTTGCGGCGGTGGCATCCCATTGAATTAATGCTGCATCGCCTTTTTCCGCCAGAATCGCGCGCTGAATATCCGCATAGTCATAGCCATTGAGACTCAGCAGGTTTAGCGCGCCTTGCAGTGGGGGAAGCGTAGGGTTAAAGGCGGCGTTTTCCGCATAGCTGCCGGTGAAAATACGGCCATCTTTACATTCCAGCGCCACGCCGCTCGGTGAGTGGCTATAAGGCATATGGCTCTTATTGGCTGCCGTAATCGCCGCTTGCGTTAGCGTATCGCCCGTTAACGTAAAGCCATGATCCTGCTCGTCCATCAGCAGCGTTTTGATCTCCAGATCTTTTGGCCCGAAAGCGTCAGGCAGATAATCGCGTAACGTATGCGGCGCGCGGCCCGGCAGATGAATGCGCAGATCCAGACCGCTGTTCAGCTCGTTCATAAACTGGCGACAGTGGCCGCAAGGCGTGTAGTTAACGGTGACGGCGGCGAGCCCTTTTTCGCCGCGTAGCCAGGCGTGGCTAATCGCGCTTTGTTCAGCATGCACAGTTTGTTGCATGGTGGCGCCCAGGAACTCCATATTCGCGCCGAAATACCAGTTGCCGCTAACGCCGCGCGCAATCGCGCCGACGTTAAAATGGGACAAATCGGTACGGGCGCAGGCCGCCGCCAGAGGTAACAGTGCGAAAGCCAGCGCGTCTTCGTCCAGTCCCGCCGTATTTTTAAGCGTCGAGACCTGCTCTGCGGTCAGCATGGCGGGAAAATGGTGGTCCGCCAGGATAGGGGCCAGCGCTGATTGCAAATTATCCGCAAGCTGGGCAAAAGCAGTTTGAAAACGTGGATGCATGGCGTTGCCTCATAACAATGTAATGGAACCGTAGTTTACGGGCCTGCTATGTCTTAATATGTGATCTAAATCTCATTGCTTATGCAACTTGTGAAACTTAAATGAAAAATGCGCGACGTATCGCAAATTTTAACCCGGTCTTTTGTCCCGTCGTTAGCGCATTACCGCCAGAATGAGCGGAAACAAAAAGGGTGCTACCAGCGAGGTAATAATGCCGCAGATCACCAGCGCCAGGGAGCTAAACGCGCCTTCCTGGTAATCCAGCTCGGCGCAGCGCGCAGTACCGAGCGCATGTGAGGCGGTCCCCATTGCCAGCCCGCGTGCGGCTTTAGTACGGATGTGCATCGCGTTTAACAGCGTGTGGCCAAACACCGCGCCCAGAATACCGACAAAAATTACGCATACCGCGCTGATCGCGGGGATGCCGCCGATGCTGCCGCCCACCGCCATCGCGATAGGCGTAGTCACGGATTTAGGCAGTACCGATGCCGCGATTTCAGGCGTTGCGCCCATCAGCAAGGCAACGGATGTTCCGGTAATCATCGCTACCAGACTGCCGACAAAACAGATACTAATAATGGATTTCCAACGCGCGCGAATCTGGTGCAATTGTTCATAAAGGGGATAGGCCAGTGCCACTACCGCCGGTTGCAGCAGATCGTTAAGTACTTCGCTGCCTTTGAAGTAGTGCTCGTAGGGAATACCGGTCAGCAACAGAAAAGGAATAATGACTACCATTGCCACCAGCAGCGGATTCAGCAACGGCATTTTAAAATGCGCCGCCAGTCGGCGGGCGGCGAAAAATACCGCCAGCGTCAGCGGTAACGACCACCAGATATATGTCATCATTTTTTCGTTCCCTTCTGCCCAACCACTTTACGCTCACCGTGTATCAGATGTGAACTCCAGCTTACGACCACAAAAACGACCAGCGTACTGATAGCGCAAGAGACCACCACCGGGCCGAATTGCGCGCGCAGTAAGTCAAAATATTGCATGACCCCAACGCCAATCGGCACAAACAGCAACGCCATATAACGAATCAGCACATAACAGCCGGGGTTAACCCACTTCGCCGGCAGAATTTGCAGCGCCAGCAACACAAACAGAATTAACATCCCGATAATGCTGCCGGGAATAGTGATAGGAAGCAGTGATGCAAGAAAAATGCCTGCGTACAAACAGGCATAAATCAATACAAAAGCGCGTATATATTGCCAGATAATATTCAGTGACTTACTCATGTTTAAAGCCCTTGATGAGATGGATTCATCATACAATTAAACGTTAAAACGTGCTACCGATCACATCATGAATTCTTAGCATAGTGGGTATAGACAGCAGGAACATCGGGCAATGCCCCTGGTCGGCGGCGTTAAACCTGGGCTAAAAAATACAAAAAGCGACTCAGGGCCAAAGACGGCGTCTCATTCTTACGCCAGAACATCCCTACGCTGCCTTTTTGCTCAATTTTTGGCAAGTTTAAAATCGCCAGTTGCCCCTGGCTGGCATAGCGTTGCGCCAGCCGTAAAGAAAGAATAGAGATCATATCGCTGCTTTGCAGCAAATTGGTGCTGACGTTCATTGACGCCGATTCAATGGTGTTTTCCGGGAGCATGACGCCGTTATCGACGAGGGCGTTATCAATACTGATGCGAATAGGGGTGCCGGTTGGCCAGACTATCCACCGCCAGTGCGCCAGATCGCTCCAGGCGATCTGCGCTCGCGCGGCCAGCGGATGGTGCGGACGCGCCACAAAGCAGACCGGCTCGGTATAAAGTACCTGATAATTAAGCGGCAGTTGCAGGGCGCGTCCGCCGACACGCCCTACCACCACATCCACCTGACCGGCAAGCAAATCGTGCAGCAGCGGCGTCATTACCTTTTCTTCAATATTCAGATGCAGCGTCGGCATTTCGTTAAGCAGGCTCAGAATCGCCTGTGATACGCAGTCAGTCGCCACGGGCGAACAGCCGATCTTCAGGCTGCCAACCAGGCCGCCCTGCTTGAAACGGGCGATTTCATACTGTGAACGCTCCAGATCGTTAATTAGGCGCTGGGCGTGCTGGAGCAGTAATTTACCGCCTTCCGAGGGGCGTAGCCCTTTACTGTGGCGCTCAAAAAGCGTGATGCCTATCTCATCTTCGAGTTGAGATAGCCACTTCGATAGCGCCGGCTGGGAGATATTCATCATCCGGGCGACGTGCGTCAGGTTGCCCTGTTCGCCCAGCGCAACCAGCGTTTGTAGGTGATGTAATTTCAATTTCTGCGCCCAGTTCGCCATTCGCTATAACCTCCAGGTTATGTCTCTGCCTGAAAAGCCATTGTACATTTTATCGCTCACTCTACAAACTCGTAACATAGCAAACATAAAAACAACATCTATCTCCCTGCACTGAGGCATTAGCTATGACTCAACGACGTGATCTACAAGCCCTTATTGATGCCGCGCCCGTCGGCAAAATGCAGTGGCGCGTTATCATCTGCTGTTTTCTGGTGGTTATGCTCGACGGTTTCGACACCGCCGCGATTGGCTTCATCGCCCCGGATATTCGTACTCACTGGCAGCTAAGCGCCAGCGAACTTGCGCCGCTGTTTGGCGCAGGGCTGCTGGGGCTTACGGCTGGCGCGCTGCTATGCGGGCCGCTGGCGGATCGCTTTGGCCGCAAGCGGGTCATTGAGCTTTGCGTAGCGCTATTCGGCGCATTGAGCCTGCTTTCCGCTTTCTCGCCGGATATAGAAACCCTGGTGTTGCTGCGCTTCTTAACCGGTCTGGGACTGGGCGGAGCGATGCCGAATACCATCACCATGACGTCGGAATACCTTCCCGCTCGTCGACGCGGAGCGCTGGTCACGCTGATGTTCTGCGGTTTTACCCTGGGGTCGGCGATGGGCGGGATTGTGAGCGCGCAACTGGTGCCGCTGATTGGCTGGCACGGAATTCTGGCGCTAGGCGGCATCTTGCCTTTGCTGCTGTTTTTCGGCCTGCTGTTCGCGCTGCCGGAATCTCCCCGCTGGCAGGTACGTCGCCAACTACCGCAAGCCGTTGTCGCCAGGACGGTCAGCGCCATTACCGGCGAGCGCTATCACGATACACAATTCTTTCTGCATGAGACGGCAGCCGTCGCCAAAGGCAGTATTCGCCAGCTTTTTGCCGGGCGACAGCTTGTCATTACCCTGATGTTATGGGTGGTGTTCTTTATGAGCCTGCTCATTATCTATCTGCTTTCCAGCTGGATGCCGACGTTACTTAACCATCGCGGTATTGATCTGCAACAGGCGTCGTGGGTGACTGCCGCATTCCAGGTTGGCGGCACGCTTGGCGCGCTGTTACTCGGCGTGTTGATGGACCGGCTTAACCCGTTCCGGGTACTGGCGGTGAGCTATGCGCTGGGCGCGGTTTGCATTGTCATGATAGGCCTGAGCGAAAACGGCCTTTGGCTGATGGCGCTGGCAATTTTTGGTACCGGCATCGGTATTAGCGGTTCCCAGGTCGGGCTTAATGCTCTGACGGCGACGCTGTACCCCACCCAAAGCCGGGCGACGGGCGTGAGCTGGTCGAACGCCATTGGACGCTGCGGGGCGATTGTCGGTTCGCTCTCCGGCGGCATGATGATGGCCCTCAATTTCTCTTTCGATACGTTGTTTTTTGTCATTGCTATTCCGGCGGCTATCAGCGCGGTAATGCTTACCCTGCTGACGGTGGTTGTCCGCCTTTCGATTTCTGTACCTGACGACCTGCCGCGTGCCAGCGTCGTAAACGAATAAGGAGAATCTCCATGTCTGAAATAAATCAGAACGTAAAAGATAGCCGTCAGCAGTATTACCAGCATATTTCCGGGCAGAATCTGACGCCGCTGTGGGAATCGTTACATCACCTGGTACCGCAGACGCCAAACGCCAACTGCGCGCCGGCCTACTGGAATTATCAGGAAATTCGTCCGCTACTGATGGAAAGCGGCAATGTCATTGGCGCGAAAGAGGCGATCCGCCGGGTGCTGGTGCTGGAAAATCCGGCATTGCGCGGTCAGTCGTCGATCACGGCGACCTTATATGCTGGTTTACAGCTGATCCTGCCCGGCGAAGTCGCGCCGAGTCATCGCCATAACCAGTCGGCGCTGCGTTTTATCGTCGAAGGTAAAGGCGCATTTACCGCGGTGGACGGCGAGCGCACGCCAATGCATACCGGCGATTTTATCCTGACGCCGCAGTGGCGCTGGCACGATCATGGTAATCCGGGATCAGAGCCGGTGGTATGGCTGGATGGTCTGGATCTGCCGTTAGTCAACCTCCTGGGCTGTGGGTTTGCGGAAGACTATCCCGAAGATCAGCAGCCGGTAACGCGAAAAGAGGGCGATTATCTGCCGCGCTATGCAGCGAATATGCTGCCGCTGCGCCACCAGCGCGGGAACTCGTCGCCGATTTTCAACTACCGTTACGACCGCAGTCGCGAGGCGCTGCACGATCTGACCCGTATGGGCGATCCGGATGAGTGGGAAGGTTACAAGCTGCGTTACGTTAATCCCGTCACCGGCGGTTATCCGATGCCGTCGATGGGCGCGTTCCTGCAACTGCTGCCAAAAGGCTTTGCCTCGCGTGTGGCGCGGAGCACCGACAGCACTATCTACCACGTCGTTGAAGGGGCAGGGCAGGTCACTATCGGCAACGAAACTTTTCATTTTTCCGCAAAAGACATTTTTGTGGCGCCGACCTGGCATGAGGTGTCGTTTCGCAGCAGCGAAGACACGGTGTTATTCAGCTTTTCGGACAAGCCGGTTCAGGAAGCCCTGGGGCTGTTCCGCGAAGCACGTTATTAATTAGGGAGAGAGAACATGACCAAATATGTATTCCAGCCGCAGGCCCCAGTGACAGTACCCGTGGCGGGCAGTGATGAGCAGTTTCCGGTACGTCGCGTTTACTGCGTGGGTCGCAACTATGCCGCCCATGCCCGTGAAATGGGCTTTGATCCCGATCGCGAACCGCCGTTCTTCTTTTGTAAACCAGCGGACGCTGTCGTCCCGGTAGCGGCGGGGGATACCCTGGAACTGCCGTATCCGGCGCAGACCGATAACTACCATTATGAAATTGAGCTGGTGGTGGCGATTGGTAAAAAGGGGAGCGATATCCCGCTGGAAAAAGCCCATGAATATGTCTGGGGATACGCCACCGGTCTGGACATGACGCGTCGCGATCGTCAGATGGAAATGCGTCAGATGGGACGCCCGTGGGAAATTGGCAAAGCGTTCGATCTCTCCGCGCCCATTGCGCCATTACACAAAGCCGCTGAAACGCATAATGTGGATAACGCCCCTATTTGGCTACAGGTTAACGGCGAAGACCATCAGCGCAGCGATATTCGTCATCTGATTTGGTCGGTGAATGAAACCATCAGCTATTTGTCCGGCTTCTTTGAATTGCAGCCAGGCGATTTGATTTTCACCGGTACGCCAGAGGGGGTGGGCGCAGTGGTGAAAGGGGATGTCATCACCGGGAACGTAGAAGGTCTGACGCCGATTGCTGTGAAAATTGTCTGAGGTGAACGATGAAGCTGTACAGTTTCTTTAATAGTTCGGCGTCTTATCGTGTACGTATTGCGCTGGCGTTAAAGGGGATTGATTACCAGACAGTGGGCGTCAATATTCGTATCGGCCAGCAGAATGAGCTGGCCTACCGACGGATGAATCCGGTAGGCCTGGTGCCGACGCTGGTCACTGATGACGGCGAATCGTTGGGGCAATCGCTGGCCATCGTCGACTGGCTGGACCGACATTTTCCGCAAACGCCGCTGCTGCCGACGAGCGACCCGGCGCGCAGCCAGGCGCTGGAAATTGTCTACGCTATCGCCTGCGATATACACCCAATCAATAACATGCGCGTGTTGCGCTACCTGACCGATGAGCTGAAGGTTAGCGAAGAGGATAAAAAACGCTGGTACGCCCACTGGATACAGCAAGGGTTAAGCGCGGTAGAGCAGCTATTGCGTAAAAGTCAGTCCGGACGATTCTGCGTGGGCGACGCGCCAGGCCTTGCGGACTGCTGCCTGATTCCTCAGTGGGCGAATGCGCTCAGGATGGGCTGCGATTTATCAGGCTATCCGCGCTGTAAAGCCGTTTATGACGCCTGCGTACAGCTACCGGCGTTTATTGCCGCCGCGCCGGAAAATCAACAAGATAAAATCCCGGCCTGAAAAGGAGAATGACCATGACTCACGTGACAAGCGCAATTATTGTAGGTGGCGGAATCGGCGGCGCGGCGACCGCGCTGTCGCTGGCGCGCCAGGGAATAAAAGTCATGCTGCTGGAAAAAGCGCACGAAATTGGCGAGATTGGCGCGGGTATTCAGCTTGGGCCGAACGCTTTTTCGGCGCTGGATAGTCTCGGTGTGGGCGATGTTGCCCGCCAGCGTGCGGTGTTTACCGATCACATTACCATGATGGATGCCGTGAATGCCGAAGAAGTGGTATGCATTGAAACCGGACAGGCGTTCCGTGACCATTTTGGCGGGCCGTATGCGGTAATTCACCGGGTAGATATTCATGCAACGGTATGGGAAGCGGTGCTGACGCACCCTGGCGTGGAGTATCGTACCTCGACCCATATTGTCGATATCCGCCAGACGCCGGATGACGTTACGGTGTTTGATGAGCAGGGAAATAGCTGGACGGCGGATATTCTTGTGGGCTGCGACGGCGTTAAATCGGTCGTGCGGCAAAGTTTACTCGGCGACGCGCCGCGCGTAACGGGGCATGTAGTCTATCGGGCGGTGATTGATTGCGACGATATGCCGGACGATTTACGTATTAACGCACCGGTGCTGTGGGCAGGCCCGCATTGCCACCTGGTTCATTATCCGCTGCGCGGAGGCCAACAGTACAATCTGGTGGTGACATTCCACAGCCGCCAGCAAGAAGAGTGGGGCGTGAAAGACGGCAGTAAAGAAGAGGTGCTCTCTTATTTTGCCGGTATTCATCCCCGCCCGCGTCAGATGTTGGACAAGCCGACCTCCTGGCGCCGCTGGTCGACCGCCGATCGCGAGCCGGTCGCGAAATGGGGAACCGAGCGTATCACTCTGGTGGGCGACGCCGCGCATCCGGTGGCGCAATATATGGCCCAGGGCGCCTGTATGGCGCTGGAAGACGCCGTCACGCTGGGCAAAGCGCTGGAACGCTGCGACGGCGACGCGCAGCAGGCATTTGCGCTGTATGAGTCGGTGCGTATTCCCCGCACGGCGCGTATCGTCTGGTCTACCCGCGAGATGGGGCGTCTCTATCACGCCGCCGGGGTGGAGCGTCAGGTGCGTAATCTGCTGTGGAAAGGGAAATCGCAGGAGGCGTTTTATCGCGGTATCGAATGGCTGTACGGCTGGAAAGAAGATAACTGTCTTGAGCCGCGTTGAGCACTTTACGTGACGTAGCGTGGCGTTTGTGCCGCCACCCGGCAAAAAGTTTTGCTCATCGCAGAGAGGCGTTATGATAGCGCCTCTTTTTTTGCTGTGGATACCGATATGCGTGTTTTACTGGCGCCGATGGAAGGCGTGCTCGACGCGTTAGTGCGCGAGCTGCTGACCGAAGTGAATGATTACGATCTCTGCATCACCGAATTTGTGCGCGTGGTGGATCAGCTGCTGCCGGTAAAAGTGTTTCATCGCATCTGCCCGGAGTTGCATCACGCCAGCCGCACGCCGTCCGGCACGCCGGTGCGTATTCAGCTTCTGGGCCAGCATCCGCAGTGGCTGGCGGAAAACGCCGCGCGGGCGACGGCGTTGGGATCGTATGGCGTGGACCTGAACTGCGGCTGTCCGTCAAAAGTGGTGAACGGCAGCGGCGGCGGCGCGACATTGCTCAAAGATCCCGAACTCATCTATCAGGGCGCGAAAGCGATGCGGGCCGCGGTACCGTCGCATCTGCCGGTGACGGTAAAAGTGCGTCTCGGCTGGGATAGCGGCGATAGAAAATTTGAAATCGCTGATGCGGTGCAGCAGGCCGGCGCCAGTGAACTGGTGGTGCATGGTCGTACCAAAGCGCAGGGCTACCGCGCCGAGCATATCGACTGGCAGGCGATCGGCGAAATACGCCAGCGTCTGACTATTCCGGTTATCGCTAATGGCGAAATCTGGGACTGGCAGAGCGCGCAGGCATGTATGGCGACCAGCGGCTGCGATGCGGTGATGATTGGCCGTGGGGCGTTAAATATTCCTAACCTGAGCCGGGTGGTGAAGTATAACGAACCGCGTATGCCGTGGCCGGAAGTGGTGACGTTATTACAAAAATATACCCGGCTGGAAAAGCAGGGCGATACCGGTTTATACCATGTCGCGCGTATTAAACAGTGGTTGGGATATTTACGTAAGGAATATATTGAGGCGACGGAACTCTTTCAGTCGATTCGGGCGTTAAACCGTTCGTCCGAGATTGCGCGGGCGATTCAGGCTATTAAAATCTAATCTCTACAGCGTCCAGAACGTGTGCCGGACAGATACTATCGCTGCCCGGCGCAGGAATCAGAAAATCATCTTAAACACGCCCGTTACCACCAACAGCCCAATCAGAAAAATAATTAAGATTGCCCATAGAAGAATTTTCATTGTTTGTCCCTTTATTGGTAAATACAAACAAAGTATAGGAAAGTATTAAGCCATCTGCTGCCTTGTTGGGCGTGGCGACGTTTAACTCATGAAGGCTGCTGGCGCGTATTGCAGCAAAATCGTTCATTTATTAACGGGTTAATGGGACTTTACATTGAATCATTACATCAAAAAATGTATCAGATGAAATTATTTTCTAATCATATAAATTTCAAAATATGTCTTTTGTTGTCTGATGATGTATTGCCACGCGTAACTAAAAAATAGATCGTCGTAAGACGTACTCTCTGCGCACCTTTTTTTATCAGAACACCTCCATGAATCGTAATTCTTTCCTTGCCGCGACAGCGAGCTTACCGCTTTTTATTTTGCTGGCGGGCTGCGCCCCAATGCACGATACCCGCCAGTCGCTGACCCAGCAGACGCCCTCTTCTCATGTTGATTCCAGCCTGCCGGCGGCATTGAAAAACGGTTGGCCGGATAGCCAGTGGTGGAAGGCGTATCACGATACGCAGCTTGACGCGCTGATTGATAATGCCATACAGCATTCGCCGGATATGCAGGTGGCTGAACAGCGTATTCAACTGGCGGAAGCGCAGGCGAAAGCGGTTGAGGCGCAGGACGGCCCGCAGCTCGACTTTTCTGCCGACATTGAGCGCCAGCGAATGTCCGCGGAAGGACTGATGGGGCCATTCGCGATTACCGACCCCGCGGCGGGAACGACCGGGCCGTGGTATACCAACGGTACATTCGGCCTGACGGCGGGCTGGGATCTGGATTTATGGGGGAAAAACCGCGCTGAAGTTACCGCGCGGATCGGGGCGGTCAAAGCGCGCGAAGCGGAGCAGGAGCAGACCCGACAATTGCTGGCAAGCGGCGTGGCGCGACTCTACTGGGAGTGGCAGACGCAGGCGGCGCTGAAAAATGTGCTGATGCAAATCGAGCAAGAGCAGCAAAACGTGGTGACGGTAAACCGGGAGCTGTATCAACACGGTATTACTTCTTCTGTTGAAGGGGTCGAGACCGATATCGACGCCAGCAAAACCCAGCAGCAGCTGAATGACGTTAACGGTAAAATGAAGGTTATTGAAGCGCGGCTCAGCGCGTTAACCAATACGCAATCGGCGGCGCTCAAGCTGCGTCAGGTGAGTCTCCCCGCCGTTGAAAGCCAGTTACCGTCGCAACTGGGCTATTCTTTGCTGGCGCGCCGGGCGGATCTACAGGCCGCGCACTGGTACATTGAATCCTCGTTGAGCAGCATTGACGCCGCGAAGGCCGCGTTTTATCCCGATATCAATCTGATGGCTTTTTTACAGCAGGATGCGTTACATCTGAGCGATCTGTTCCGCCATTCCGCACAGCAATATGGCATTACCGGCGGGCTAACGCTGCCGATTTTCGACAGCGGCAGGCTGAATGCCAACCTCGATATCGCCAAAGCGCAAAGCAACCTTTCTATCGCCAACTACAACAAAGCGGTGGTAGATGCGGTTAATGATGTGGCGCGCGCCGCCAGTCAGGTAGAGACGCTGGCGCAGAAAAACCAGCATCAGCAGCAGATTGAGCATGACGCGCAGCGTGTGGTCGGTCTGGCGCAAGCGCGCTTTAATGCCGGCATTATTGCGGGTTCCCGCGTGAGCGAGGCCAAAATCCCGGCACTGCGCGAGCAGTGTAACGGCTTGCTGTTGCAGGGCCAGTGGCTGGATGCCTCCATTCAGCTTACCAGCGCGCTGGGCGGCGGTTATCATTCCTGATTTTTCCGGATGATTCAGACAGGGTTCCTATACTTAGGCTGTGTATGAATCATCCGGAGAGGAATATGACCAAAGTTGCAATTGTAACGGCATCAGATTCGGGAATTGGCAAAGCTTGTGCGTTGTTATTAGCACAAAACGGTTTTGATATTGGTATCACCTGGCATTCCGATGAACGCGGCGCGCAGGAGACGGCGAAAAAAGCGGCGCAATTTGGTGTGCGGGCAGAGACCATTCATCTTGACCTGAGCCAGTTACCCGAGGGCGCGCAGGCCATTGAACATCTTATCCAGCGCCTGGGGCGCGTTGACGTGCTGGTCAATAATGCCGGGGCGATGACCAAATCCGCGTTTATTGATATGCCGTTTACGCAGTGGCGGCAAATTTTTACTGTGGACGTCGACGGCGCGTTTCTCTGCGCGCAGATCGCCGCCCGGCATATGATTAAACAAGGAGAGGGAGGGCGCATTATCAACATCACCTCCGTCCATGAGCATACGCCGCTTCCGCAAGCCAGCGCCTATACCGCGGCGAAACATGCGCTGGGGGGATTGACTAAATCCATGGCGCTGGAACTGATTGAACATCATATTTTGGTCAACGCCGTCGCGCCAGGCGCTATCGCCACGCCGATGAATGATATGGATGACAGCGACATTGAGCCGGGATCGGAACCCTCGATCCCTATTGCCCGACCGGGTTCTACGCATGAAATAGCCAGCCTCGTCGCCTGGCTGTGTTCGGAAGGCGCAAGCTATACCACCGGTCAGTCGCTGATTGTCGACGGCGGGTTTATGCTGGCGAATCCGCAATTCAACGCAAAATAAACGCCGGGTGCCGGATGGCGGCGTTATGCCATCCGGATACCATCAGGTTTAACGGGCCTCCGCTTTGCCGCGTCTTTTCAGCCACCAGCGCACGCCCACCACCAGGACGATGGCCAGAATCAGCCAGACCCCGTGCCTGAGATGCTGATCGAGGTCGTGCAGCCATGGCGCGATCACCTCGCCGCCAAGATATCCCAGCGTGGTAAACAGCAGCGCCCAGATCAGCGCGCCTACAATATTCAGCGGCAGAAAAATTTTAGGCGGCAGGCGGCTGGCGCCAATCAGCAGCGGGCCAACCACCCGGAAGCCATACATAAAACGCGTGCCGATCACAAACAGATACGGATGGCGTTGGATCATTTTCTGTGCGCGACGAATCTTCGTATGATAACGCGGGAAACGACGCAGGATCTTCCCGCCATAGCATCGTCCTAACAGGTAAAGTAGCTGATCGCCCATCATCCCTCCCAGCGCGACGGCCGCCGCCACCAGCGGAAACTTGAGCAATCCCTGATGCGCCGCGACGCCCCCCAACAGGGTAACGGTTTCACCTTCGGCCATACTGCCGATAACCAGCGCCGCATATCCATAATGCGTAATAAGCGTGTTGATATCCATGCGTAAACCACCTCCGGCATTAAGCATACACCCTGGCAAGAGGCGTGCGCGGCAAAGCCGACGTTTTGCCGGAGACTATTTTGCCATTGCTCATAAAATAACCAGAAACTGAATTATACTTGAACATACTGGCATCTGAGGCAGCAGAAGGGGGCAGTATGAACCATGTATGGGGGCTTTTTTCCCATCCCGATCGGGAAATGCAGGTGATCAAAAGCGAAAACGAAACCGTTTCGCATCACTATACGCACCATGTTTTGCTGATGGCGGCGATTCCCGTCGTCTGCGCCTTTATCGGCACGACGCAAATCGGCTGGAATTTTGGCGGCGGCAACGTGTTACAACTCTCGCTGTTTACCGCTTTTGCGCTGGCGGTCTTGTTCTACGGCGTGATGCTGGCGGGCGTCGCGGTGATGGGACGCGTCATCTGGTGGATGGCGCGAAACTATCCGCAACGGCCATCGCTTGCGCGCTGTATGGTTTTTGCCGGCTATGTCGCGACGCCGCTGTTTTTAAGTGGTCTGGTGGCGCTCTATCCCCTGGTATGGCTATGCGCACTGGTCGGCGCTGTCGCGCTCTTTTACACCGGCTATTTGCTGTATTTGGGTATTCCGACTTTCCTTAACATTAATAGAGAGGAAGGATTAAGCTTCTCCAGTTCGACGCTCGCTATCGGCGTGCTGGTCCTGGAGGTGCTACTGGCGATCACCGTGATCCTGTGGGGATACGGCTACCGCCTGTTCTGATGCGAAAAAGGGCTGGCGCAAAAGCCAGCAATGCAGCATTTGCTGACGATTCTTCTGTAGCGGCAACGCTGGCGTGCCGCTATGATGCCACTGCTAGCTTGAGTATAATCTTAGCTCAGGCGGTGTGCGTTACGACGCGCGTGAATCATTATCAGAAATCTCATCATGCTGAAATTCCGAGCTTCATTCCTGAGCCTTGCTCTGATGTTGGCCGTTCCTTTTGCCCCGCAGGCTGTGGCGAAAACGGCAGCGACAACCGCGGCGTCTCAACCTGAGATTGCCTCCGGTAGCGCAATGATTGTTGATCTCAACACCAATAAAGTGATCTATTCGAACCACCCGGATCTGGTGCGTCCGATTGCCTCGATAACCAAATTAATGACAGCGATGGTCGTGCTCGACGCGCGATTGCCGCTGGATGAAATACTGAAGGTCGATATCAGCCAGACGCCGGAAATGAAAGGGGTTTACTCCCGCGTGCGCCTGAACAGCGAAATTAGCCGCAAAAATATGTTGCTGCTGGCGTTGATGTCATCCGAAAACCGTGCGGCGGCAAGCCTGGCGCACTATTATCCCGGCGGTTATAACGCATTTATTAAAGCGATGAATGCGAAGGCGAAAGCGCTGGGCATGACGCATACCCGCTTTGTTGAGCCGACGGGGCTGTCGATTCATAACGTCTCGACCGCGCGGGATTTAACAAAATTGCTGATTGCCACGAAGCAATACCCGCTGATTGGCCAGCTAAGCACCACGCGCGAAGATATGGCGACATTCTCGCATCCGGCGTATACGCTGCCGTTTCGCAATACCAACCATTTGGTCTACCGTGATAACTGGAATATCCAGTTAACGAAAACCGGCTTTACCAATGCGGCGGGGCATTGCCTGGTGATGCGTACCGTGATCAATAACAAACCGGTCGCGCTGGTGGTCATGGATGCGTTCGGCAAATATACCCACTTTGCGGACGCCAGTCGCCTGCGTACATGGATTGAAACCGGTAAAGTCATGCCCGTTCCGGCTGCCGCGCTGAGCTATAAAAAGCAAAAAGCCGCGCAAATGGCGGCAGCCAGCGCCAGCGCCGGAGCGCAAACCGCACAGAACGATTAAGTCGCCGCAGGCCCGGCAGGCATCGCGCCGCCGGGCATTCACGGTAAACCGCACGGTGTTAATGCGTTTCGTCGGGCGTATTTTCCTGCCAGAATTTCCGCTTACTCGTTTTGCCGATACCGGGGTTCATACTGTTGGTTGGGTCATTTTGCCGATAAAAACGCGTCAGCGTTTCCGGCGCTTTATACAGATGTCCCACGTTGTGCTCCGCCGGGTATTGTGCCCCGCGCGCCTGCAACAGCTCCAGCATTTGCGCTTTCAGCGCATGGACGTCGACGCCTTTCTTCACGATATAGTCCTGATGAAAAACGTGGCACATAAAGTGGCCGTAATAGAGTTTATGTACCAGTTGGCTGTCGATTTCCGGCGGCAGATGCTCGAACCAGTCGGTATCGTTGCGGCGCAGAGCGATATCCAGCGCCAGAATATCTTCCACTTCATCAGCGTGTACGGCCTGATAACGAATCGCCGCGCCAGCAGCGGCGAAGCGGTGCAGGAAGGCTTTGCTGCCTTCTTCCGGCGTACAGGTGAAGAAACCGCCCTCAGCGGATTTAAAAAATTCATTCAGCCAGCGTTGCGCTTCTGCGACGCCGTCTCCCGCCATTTTTAACAGCAGATGATGCTCATATTTATCGCGCCAGTTTTTCATTCGCGGCGGCAGATGGCTGGGAAACAGGTGGCCGAATTTCTGCATCGCGCGGTCGGTGAAATGCGGACGGAAAAATTTTACTTTTTCCAGCATCGCATCGGTTCGGCCTTTTAGCGTGAAAAAGAATGGCATCTTGTCGGTGCCGAGTTTATCGATCATCAGAAAGGTATCTTTACCGTACTGCTCCGCAATATCGTAGATACCGCGATGCATATATTCTCCCGCCACTGGCAGATTGTCGAAGTTCGCCAGAATATGCCGACGGATTTCAGTCAGTACCGCGGGCTGATTGGTGCCGATATAAAAAACCTGCTGATTTTTTTCCGCTGCAAAGGTATCAAGGCGAACGGCAAAAACCGCCAGTTTTCCGGCGCAGCCGGAAGATTCAAACAAACGGTCCGGGTCGGCGTTATAGCGGGCGGGCGTATCGGCGTTGATATCTCGTACCCGCGTCACGTAGTCGTGATCGTGCGCATGACGACCATCGTGACGCACATCCTCATCTTTAATCCGTTCATCATCCAGCTTGCTCAGGATCTGCTCCGGGGTATGCCCAAGATCGATACCCAGATGATTGACCAGTTGCAGTTTGCCTTGCTCGTCAATACGGGCAAAGAGCGACATCTCGGTATAGGCCGGGCCGCGCTGCACCAGCGAGCCGCCGGAGTTATTACAGATGCCGCCGATGACCGACGCGCCGATACACGACGAACCAATCACCGAGTGCGGTTCACGGCCCAGCGGTTTAAGCGCTTTTTCCAGCGCATAGAGCGTCGTACCGGGCCAGGCCAGAACCTGTTGGCCGTTATCCAGTAAGTGCAGCTTATCCAGCCGCTGGGTGCTGATAATCACAATATCGCGATCGTAGTCGTTGCCGTTCGGCGTGGAGCCTTCCGTCAGACCGGTGTTGGCGGCCTGCATCAGAATAATTTTGTCAGCGTTAACGCAGGCGTTGAGCACACGCCACAGTTCCAGTAACGAACCCGGGAAAACAACGGCCAGCGCGTCGCCCTGACCGGAACGGAAACCCTTGCGATAGCGGGCGGTTTTGGCGGGGTCTGTCAGCAGGTGAGAATGGCCTACCAGGCGGGCCAGCTCATTCAGGAACGTTTTATTATCAGTCATTGTTATGGAAGACATTCTCCACTCCTTGTGGTGGGACAAAATATCAGCGTTAAGCATAGCGCTTGGTATGACAATACGCTTTCTCATTCAAATTGTCTCTGTGTTGGTGGTATTCATTTGCCGCCTTGATACCATTTGCTGGCGGTTGCGTATTCGACTGTGCGGAAAATTAGGAGAATAACCTTCGCTTTCTTCTCCTCTCGCGTTTAGGCTTATGGCAAACTGCGGTTTTTATTCTGTTTTTACCGCCTCGTCGGGATAAAGATAAAGAGAGACTCAACATGAAATGGTTATGTTCAGTAGGTGTTGCTGTGAGTCTGGCGATGCAGCCAGCATTGGCGGAAAACCTGTTTGGCAATCACCCGCTGACGCCTGAAGCGCGCGACGCGTTCGTCACCGATTTACTCAAGAAAATGACTGTCGATGAAAAAATTGGTCAGTTACGTCTGATCAGCGTCGGCCCTGATAACCCGAAAGAAGCGATTCGCGAGATGATCAAAGACGGGCAGGTAGGGGCGATTTTCAATACCGTCACCCGCCAGGATATCCGTCAAATGCAGGATCAGGTGATGGCATTGAGCCGCCTGAAAATTCCTCTCTTTTTTGCCTATGACGTGGTACACGGCCAGCGAACCGTCTTCCCGATAAGCCTCGGTCTGGCTTCTTCTTTTAATCTGGATGCGGTAAGAACCGTAGGACGCGTATCGGCGTATGAAGCGGCGGACGACGGTCTGAATATGACCTGGGCGCCGATGGTGGATGTCTCCCGGGATCCGCGTTGGGGACGCGCCTCCGAAGGCTTTGGCGAAGATACATATTTAACCTCCATCATGGGCGAAACCATGGTGAAAGCGATGCAGGGCAAAAGTCCGGCGGATCGCTATTCGGTGATGACCAGCGTGAAACATTTTGCCGCCTATGGCGCCGTTGAAGGTGGTAAAGAATACAACACCGTGGATATGAGTTCCCAGCGTCTGTTTAATGACTATATGCCGCCTTACAAAGCGGGGCTGGATGCGGGGAGCGGCGCGGTGATGGTGGCGCTGAACTCGCTGAACGGCACGCCTGCGACGTCAGATTCCTGGCTATTGAAAGATGTCCTGCGCGATGAGTGGGGCTTTAAGGGAATTACCGTTTCCGACCACGGCGCTATTAAAGAACTGATTAAACACGGCACCGCGGCCGACCCGGAAGATGCGGTGCGCGTGGCGCTAAAGGCAGGGGTGGATATGAGCATGGCGGATGAGTATTACAGCAAATATCTGCCGGGTCTGATTAAATCGGGCAAAGTGACGATGGCGGAACTGGACGACGCGACGCGCCATGTGCTCAACGTAAAATATGACATGGGATTGTTTAACGACCCCTATAGCCATCTGGGGCCGAAAGAGAGCGACCCGGTGGACACCAATGCCGAAAGCCGCCTGCATCGTAAAGAGGCGCGGGAAGTGGCGCGGGAAAGTGTGGTACTGCTGAAAAACCGGCTGGAAACGCTGCCGTTGAAAAAATCGGGCACCATTGCCGTTGTTGGGCCGCTGGCCGACAGTCAACGTGATGTAATGGGAAGCTGGTCTGCTGCTGGGGTTGCGAATCAGTCGGTGACGGTGCTGGCGGGTATTCAAAATGCCGTCGGCGACGGGGCGAAGATCCTCTATGCCAAAGGGGCGAATATCACTAACGATAAAGATATCGTCGATTTCTTAAACCTGTATGAAGAGGCGGTGAAAATCGATCCGCGCTCACCGCAGGCGATGATTGATGAGGCGGTGCAGGCGGCGAAACAGGCCGATGTGGTGGTCGCGGTGGTAGGCGAGTCGCAGGGGATGGCGCATGAAGCCTCCAGCCGTACCAATATCACCATTCCGCAGAGTCAGCGCGACTTAATCACCGCTCTGAAAGCCACCGGTAAGCCGCTGGTACTGGTATTAATGAACGGTAGACCGCTGGCGCTGGTAAAAGAAGATCAACAGGCCGATGCGATTCTGGAGACCTGGTTTGCCGGGACGGAAGGCGGCAACGCCATTGCCGATGTGCTGTTTGGCGATTACAACCCGTCAGGCAAATTGCCGATCTCCTTCCCGCGTTCGGTGGGACAAATTCCGGTCTATTACAGCCATCTCAATACGGGACGCCCGTATAATCCTGAAAAGCCAAACAAATACACCTCACGTTATTTTGACGAAGCGAATGGCCCGCTCTATCCGTTTGGTTACGGTCTGAGCTACACCACATTTACGGTGTCTGACGTCACGCTCTCCTCACCGACAATGCAACGCGACGGCAAAGTCACGGCCAGCGTAGAGGTCACGAACACCGGTAAACGCGAAGGGGCTACGGTCATCCAGATGTACTTACAGGATGTCACGGCGTCAATGAGCCGCCCGGTGAAGCAATTAAAAGGCTTTGAAAAAATCACCCTCAAGCCCGGCGAACGTAAAACCGTGAGTTTCCCGATTGATATCGAGGCGTTGAAGTTCTGGAATCAGCAGATGAAGTATGACGCGGAACCCGGCAAGTTCAACGTCTTTATCGGCGTGGATTCCGCTCGCGTTAAACAAGGATCGTTCGAGCTACTGTAAGCCTGCCGTCAACAGGGCGCGATAGCTGCGCCCTGTCTGGCAATGACTTTTCCTGTCCCCCCTTTTATTGCCTGCCACGTCACTTAAACTGGCGGAAAATCCCAGGTTAAACGCAGACTTTTCAACTATGCTTTTTTCTCAAGTCTCTGAAAAAGGCCGTAAAAGGATGAGGAAAGCATCATGACGATCTCAAAGCTATGGGTAAGTTCGCTGGCGTTGCTGGCGACGGTGAGTTTACCTCTACAGGCGGCATCGCCCGTGACGGTCGGGTCAAAGATTGATACCGAAGGCGCGCTGCTCGGCAACATGATTTTGCAGGTACTGGAAAGCCACGGCGTTAAAACGGTCAATAAAATTCAGCTCGGGACGACGCCAGTCGTTCGTGGCGCGATTACCGCCGGAGAGCTGGATATCTATCCGGAATACACCGGTAACGGGGCGTTCTTTTTTAAAGATGAAAACGATCCGGCATGGAAAAATGCAAAGCAAGGCTTTGAGAAAGTCAAAAAACTGGATGCGGAGCAGAATAAGCTGGTCTGGTTGACGCCTGCGCCGGCCAACAACACCTGGACCATCGCGGTACGCCAGGACATCGCGGAAAAAAATAAACTCTCCTCGCTTGCCGATCTCAGCCGTTATCTGAAAGAGGGCGGCACTTTTAAACTGGCGGCGTCTGCGGAATTTATCGAACGGGCGGATGCGCTGCCGGCATTTGAAAAAGCCTATGATTTTACCTTGAATCAGAACCAGCTCTTGTCGCTGGCGGGCGGCGATACGGCGGTCACGATCAAAGCCGCCGCGCAACAAACATCCGGCGTTAACGCCGCGATGGCGTATGGCACCGACGGCCCGGTCGCCGCGCTGGGTCTGCAAACCCTGAGCGACCCGAAAGGCGTCCAGCCTATCTATGCCCCCGCGCCGGTTGTGCGTGAATCGGTGTTACAGGCCTATCCGCAGATAGCCGACTGGCTGCAGCCCGTTTTCGCCAGCCTTGATGAGAAAACGCTGCAACAGTTGAACGCCAGAATCGCCGTAGAAGGGCTGGATGCGAAAAAAGTCGCCGCAGATTACCTCCGACAAAAAGGGTGGGTGAAGTAATCTGTGAGTGATGCTGCCAAAAAAATCACGGTTAATCGTGTGCTGTTGCTGTTGGTTGTTCTGACCCTGCTTGCTGTCGCGCTGCCTTTCATTAATTACGCCCCGAATCGTCTGGTGAGCGGCGAGGGGCGCCAGTTATGGGAGATCTGGCCGGCGACCATCTGGATGCTGACTGGCGCGGGATGCGCGCTGTTTACGCTGTGCTTTGTACCCGGTAAACGCGGTAGCGTACTGACGCTGATGATGGCGCAGACGCTTTTTATTGTCATGCTGTGGGGAGTCGGCAGGGCGGCGACCCAGTTGGCGCAGGAGGGCAGTCCGCTGGCGCGTACCAGTCTGGGAAGTGGATTGTGGCTGGGCCTCGGTCTGATGCTGCTGGCCTGTAGCGATGCGATCCGCCGTATTACCACTGGGCCGCTGTGGCGCTGGTTGCTGCACGCGCAAATTGTCATTGTCCCGCTGGCGCTGCTGTTTTCAGGCACGTTCGACAACCTCTCGCTTCTGAAAGAGTATACCAACCGCCAGGATGTTTTCGATGCCGCGCTGGTGCAACATTTGATGTTACTGGCGGGCACGGTGCTGCCGGCGCTGGCGATCGGACTACCGTTGGGCGTCTGGTGTTATTTTTCCGCCTCACGCCAGGGGCCGGTGTTTACCGTGCTGAATGTGATCCAGACCATTCCTTCGGTCGCGCTGTTTGGCCTGCTGATTGCGCCGTTGGCCGGGCTGGTGAAACAGTTTCCGTGGCTTGCCGCATTCGGCGTCGCGGGAACCGGCATGACGCCTGCGCTGATAGCGCTGGTGCTCTATGCGTTATTGCCGCTGGTGCGCGGCGTGGTCGCCGGGCTCAATCAGGTGCCGCGCGATGTGCTGGAGAGCGCAAGAGCCATGGGAATGAGTAGCGGCCAGCGCTTCAGGCATGTGCAACTGCCACTGGCGCTGCCGGTCTTTTTACGTAGCCTGCGGGTAGTCATGGTTCAGACAGTGGGAATGGCCGTCGTCGCCGCGCTGATTGGCGCGGGAGGTTTCGGCGCGTTGGTGTTTCAGGGGCTATTGAGCAGCGCCATTGATTTAGTCCTGTTGGGCGTCATTCCGGTGATTGCGCTGGCGGTAATGATCGACGCGCTGTTTGATTTATGGATCGCGTTTTTGAAGGGAGCAACCGATGATTGAATTTAACCATGTCAGTAAAACCTTCGGCGATCAACAGGCTGTTAGCGACCTCAATTTGCACTTTAGCGAAGGCAGCTTTTCGGTGTTAATTGGCACCTCCGGTTCGGGAAAATCGACCACTCTGAAGATGATTAACCGGCTGGTAGAGCATGATAGCGGAACGATCCGTTTTGCCGGGGAAGAGATCCGCAGCCTGCCGGTGCTTGAACTGCGCCGTCGCATGGGCTATGCCATTCAGTCTATCGGTCTTTTTCCCCACTGGACGGTGGCGCAAAATATCGCCACCGTACCGCAACTACAAAAGTGGTCGCGTGCGCGGATTAACGATCGTATTGATGAACTGATGGCATTATTGGGTCTGGAAAGCGCGCTGCGCGATCGCTATCCGCATCAGCTTTCCGGCGGGCAACAGCAGCGGGTCGGCGTTGCGCGGGCGCTGGCTGCCGATCCGCAGGTATTGCTGATGGACGAGCCTTTCGGCGCGCTTGATCCGGTAACGCGCGGCGCATTGCAGCAGGAGATGACCCGCATTCATCAGCTACTGGGACGCACCATCGTACTGGTGACGCACGACATCGACGAGGCGCTACGCCTCGCCGACCATCTGGTGCTGATGGACGGGGGCCACGTTATCCAACAGGGATCGCCGCTTTCTATGCTGACCTCGCCGGAAAATGATTTCGTGCAGGCGTTTTTTGGCCGCAGCGAGCTGGGCGTAAGGCTGCTTTCGTTACGTAGCGTAGGCGATTATGTACGTCGGCATGAACAGCTCAGCGGCGACGCGCTGGTGGAAGAGATGACGCTACGTGATGCGCTATCGATGTTTGTCGCCCGTCGGTGCGACGTCCTGCCGGTGGCGAATCAGCAGGGCGAGCCCTGCGGTACGCTCCATTTCCGCGATCTGCTTTCGGAGACGTCCCCCCGTGAAACGACTGTGTGATCCGCTTCTCTGGCTTATTGTTCTGTTCTTGCTTCTGCTGTTTGGATTGCCTTATAGCCAGCCGTTCTTCGCCGCGCTGTTTCCCGATTTACCGCGCCCGGTCTACCAACAGGAGAGTTTTGCCGCCCTCGCGCTCGCCCATTTCTGGTTGGTGGGCATCTCAAGTTTGTTTGCCGTCGTGGTGGGCGTCGGCGCAGGGATTGCGGTCACGCGAGAAAGTGGGAAAGAGTTTCGTCCCCTGGTGGAGACTATCGCCGCCGTCGGGCAGACCTTTCCGCCGGTCGCGGTACTGGCGATCGCGGTACCCGTCATGGGTTTTGGTCAGCAACCGGCCATTATCGCCTTGATCCTGTATGGGGTGTTGCCCATCCTGCAGGCGACCCTGGCAGGGCTGGGCGCGGTGCCTGCCAGCGTGATGAGCGTTGCCAGCGGTATGGGAATGAGCCGTCGCCAACAGTTGTATCAGGTTGAGCTGCCGCTGGCCGCGCCGGTGATTCTGGCGGGCATCCGAACCTCGGTGATTATCAATATTGGTACGGCGACCATCGCTTCAACGGTGGGGGCCAGTACGTTAGGCACGCCGATCATTATCGGGCTTAGCGGCTTTAATACGGCCTATGTTATCCAGGGGGCGCTGCTGGTGGCGCTGGCGGCGATCATTATCGACCGCCTGTTTGAAAGGCTGACGCGCGCGCTTACCCGGCACGCAAAATAAAACTGTAACCTGCCAGCATCACGCCGCCGATACCGCCAATAGCCATCAGCAGGAAAAGGGCGATCACCCCGATTTTCGCTACGCGCATTATGTACTCCTTATGTTAATAAAAGGAGTATACATTAAAGCGAATTTGTTAGCTGCTGTTTAAACGCCAAGGGGATGAATGTCGCGTCCCTGGGCGCGCCATGCCAGGAGTTGCTGCTGCTGCGCCAGCGTCTGGTTTTCTCCGCACCATACCAGTAACGTCTTGCCGTCAAACAGTTCCGGGCGGAACTGGCTAAGCGAATGCGCCAGCACGTCGATTCGCCATCCCTGTTGGCTGGCGACCCAACCTTCCAGCCACAGGCGGGTGGTATCATGGATATTCCAGCCGATCACCAACGCATCTTTTCCCTGTTTCTTACGCGCAGACGCCAGGCAGAGCGCAATATAGTTGATCAGGATACCGTCAAGAATGCCGAGCAGCGCCTGAAGGGCGGGTTGTTGGCACTGTAATCGTCGCCGCAGCGGGACGAACAGGTTAGTGGTCAATGTTTGGGCTGGATAATCCTGACCGCGTTCTTTGACCCATAGCCGTAAACTGTGCAGATTACTGCTTTGCAGGTAGTGCAGTAGGATCTCCTGCTGTTCGCGCCAGCCGTTAGGTTGTTCGCTACTGTCGCTACTGAGCAGCACTTTGACTTTGCTGACCTGGACGCCGTTATCTATCCAGCGCTTGATTTCGCGGATTCTGTCGATATCGGCATCGTTAAACAGACGATGACCGCCATCCGTTCGCTGTGGTTTTAAAAGTCCATAACGTCTCTGCCACGCGCGCAACGTGACAGGATTGATATCACAAAGCAAAGCCACTTCACCAATTGTGTAAAGCGCCATCGTTTCACCCTTGCTCGCGAGGTCCCGGTTTAACTTTAGACGCTCTTTTACGAACCAGGAAGTTTTGCCTGTTTTTTATGCATTAAAACGCGAAGTAGCGGGTTGCGGCGGGGTGTTTAAGTGATCGTATTCACGAATTCATATTTTTATGCAACAGTTCAAAGAAAGTTAATCGTACTCAATGTATGTTACGCGCTTTTAATTGAAGTGTGGTTTGCGGGTATGTACGAGTTTAATCTGGTGTTGCTGCTGCTTCAGCAGATGTGCGTGTTTCTGGTCATTGCGTGGCTAATGAGTAAAACGCGTCTGTTCATCCCGCTTATGCAGGTCACGGTTCGTCTGCCGCACAAGCTTCTGTGTTACGTCACGTTTTCTATCTTCTGCATCATGGGCACTTATTTTGGGCTGCATATCGAAGATTCGATTGCCAATACCCGCGCAATTGGCGCGGTGATGGGCGGCCTACTCGGCGGGCCGGTCGTCGGCGGGCTGGTCGGTCTGACCGGTGGGTTACATCGGTATTCTATGGGCGGCATGACGGCGCTGAGCTGTATGATTTCCACCATCGTCGAAGGGCTGCTGGGCGGGTTGGTACACAGCGTTCTCATACGTCGCGGACGCCCGGACAAAGTGTTTAGCCCGCTGACGGCGGGAGCAATTACGTGTATTGCCGAACTGGTGCAGATGCTGATCATTTTACTGATAGCCAGGCCGTTTGACGATGCCCTGCATCTGGTCAGTAATATTGCCGCGCCGATGATGGTGACGAATACCGTTGGCGCCGCGCTGTTCATGCGTATTTTGCTCGATAAGCGCGCCATGTTCGAAAAATATACTTCGGCATTTTCTGCTACCGCGCTGAAGGTCGCCGCGTCAACGGAGGGGATTCTGCGTCAGGGATTTAACGAAGTGAACAGTATGAAGGTGGCGCAGGTGTTATATCAGGAGCTGGATATTGGCGCCGTCGCCATCACCGATCGCGAAAAACTGCTGGCTTTTACCGGTATTGGCGACGATCACCATCTACCGGGCAAACCCATTTCATCAGGTTATACGCTGAAAGCAATTGAAACCGGAGAGGTGGTTTATGCCGATGGCAACGAAGTGCCGTACCGCTGTTCGCTACACCCGCAGTGTAAACTCGGCTCGACGCTGGTGATCCCGCTGCGTGGCGAAAATCAGCGAGTCATGGGCACCATTAAATTGTACGAAGCGAAAAACCGGCTGTTCAGCTCAATTAACCGCACCCTGGGAGAGGGTATTGCGCAGCTTTTATCCGCGCAGATCCTGGCCGGACAGTATGAACGGCAGAAGGCGTTGCTGACGCAGTCAGAGATCAAGCTGTTGCACGCGCAGGTGAATCCGCATTTTCTGTTTAATGCACTCAATACCATTAAAGCGGTGATTCGCCGCGACAGCGAACAGGCCAGCCAACTGGTGCAGTACTTGTCGACCTTTTTTCGCAAAAATTTAAAACGCCCGTCGGAAATCGTCACGCTGGCGGATGAAATTGAACACGTGAACGCTTATCTGCAAATTGAAAAAGCGCGCTTTCAGTCGCGTCTGCAGGTACAGCTTGATGTTCCATCGACGCTTTCACGTCAGAAATTGCCTGCGTTTACGTTACAGCCGATTGTTGAGAACGCCATTAAACATGGCACGTCGCAACTGCTTGATACCGGCAACGTCGCTATTCGCGCCCGGCGCGAAGGGCAGCATTTGATGTTAGATATTGAAGATAATGCGGGACTGTATCAGCCTTCCGCCGGCAGTAGCGGGCTGGGGATGAGTCTGGTGGATAAACGTCTGCGCGAACACTTTGGCGATGATTATGGTATTAGCGTGGCCTGCGAGCCGGACTGTTTTACCCGAATTACATTACGACTTCCACTGGAGGAGGACGCATGATTAAAGTGCTGATTGTGGATGATGAGCCGTTAGCGCGGGAAAATCTGCGGATTTTGCTCCAGGGGCAGGATGACATTGAGATTGTGGGAGAGTGCGCGAACGCGGTAGAAGCGATTGGCGCGGTACATAAGCTGCGACCTGATGTGCTGTTTCTGGATATTCAGATGCCGCGTATCAGTGGACTGGAGATGGTAGGAATGCTTGACCCGGAACACCGCCCGTATATCGTTTTTTTAACCGCGTTTGACGAATACGCCATCAAAGCCTTTGAAGAACACGCTTTTGATTATCTGCTCAAGCCGATAGAGGAGAAACGGCTGGAAAAAACGTTACATCGTCTGCGTCAGGAGCGCAGTAAACAGGATGTTTCGTTGTTGCCGGAAAACCAGCAGGCGCTTAAATTCATTCCCTGTACCGGACACAGCCGGATCTATTTGTTGCAAATGGATGATGTCGCCTTTGTCAGTAGCCGTATGAGCGGCGTTTATGTGACCAGCAGTGAAGGGAAAGAGGGGTTTACCGAGCTGACGCTGCGCACGCTGGAAAGCCGGACGCCGCTACTGCGTTGTCATCGTCAGTTTCTGGTGAATATGGCCCATTTGCAGGAAATTCGGCTGGAGGATAATGGGCAGGCAGAGCTGATTTTACGCAACGGCCTGACGGTGCCGGTAAGCCGTCGCTATCTGAAAAGTTTAAAAGAGGCGATTGGCCTGTAAAAGACTGTTAGAATATCGTTTTGCCATAGAAACGACCGAAGGCCTCATGCTGAGTAACGATATTCTGCGTAGCGTGCGCTACATTTTAAAAGCTAATAATACCGATCTGGCGCGTATCCTGGCGCTGGGTAACGTTGATGCTACGCCGGAGCAGATTGCAATCTGGTTGTGCAAAGAAGAGGAAGAGGGGTTTCAGCGTTGCCCGGATATCGTGTTGTCCTCATTTCTCAATGGCCTCATTTATGAAAAACGCGGCAAAGATGAGGCGGCGCCTGCATTGACGGCGGAACGTCGTATCAACAACAATATTGTGCTGAAAAAGCTGCGTATTGCCTTTTCGCTAAAAACAGATGATATCCTGGCGATACTTACCGGTCAGTTGTTTCGTGTCTCAATGCCAGAGATCACCGCGATGATGCGCGCGCCGGACCATAAGAACTTCCGCGAATGCGGCGATCAGTTTATGCGTTATTTTCTGCGCGGTCTGGCGGCCCGTGAACACGCGGCGAAGTAATTCTGCGGTATTGTTCCCGGCAGCGTCCTGTCTGACCGGGAAAACGCATTATTATACTAATTGATTCTATGATACCCGCTCTCTTCCAACAGTTTCTGCGAGCGAATCATTGACAGATAGTACGCGGAACAGTTGTCAATTGATGATCCTGGCAATTTACAGAGGTCGCTTATTTTTGCCTGGGTAAAATCAATATCCACATATTCCGTAGCATAGCTATCATAATAGTCGATTCGTTCAGTCAAACCCGGCATACCCTGATAAGCTTCGCCGACTTGACTCAGCATTTTTTGTGCTTCTTCTTTATTATTGGCTTTCAGGGTCTTATAAAGTAGTTTATGTTCAGATATTTGACGTAAAACGATATCCCCTTTGTAGTAATAGGTTAACTTGATTTCAATACCGTTGAGATTACCTACATAGCGTTGTGTTTCCTCTGACTCTTTGCTAGCGGCTATCTTCTTGATAAACGCTGTCATGTTATTTTGCTTTCCCTGGAGAGTATCGTTTTTCTGATCGCAGCCAGTTATGCTAACCGATAGAGAGAGCGCGAATAGTGGCAGTGCCATAAGACGTAGAACCTGCATAACAATTCCTTGTCGTTAAGTATTGGTGTGGCCAGGAATTCAGGGATTATAGGCTTTGGCGAGGGGACTTACAGCGAGGCTGTCTTTTTTCGGAATTCATAAAGAAAAGACGCTGCCGAAGCAGCGCCCTGAGCGACTTTACCAGTCGATGCAATACATTATGCCTGCCAGTTATTTCGCTTCTTTAAAACCAGCAGCTTCCAGCAGCGTCTGGGTTTGTTTCATGCTGATACCTTTGCTGGTATCGCCGGACACCATCGTCCCTGAGATTTGCTGTAACGCTTTAAAGTCCACTTTTTCCATATCCACAGAGACGTTTTCCTGGGCATAGGTATCTTCATAGGTTAATTTTTCTTCCACTCCGGCGATATTTTTATATTTCGCGCTCAGCGGATCGAGAATTTTGGCGGCATCTTCTTTCGTTTTAGCGCCTACAGTGGCATAGCTGATTTTACTTTCAGACGTCTGCTTAATGATTTTGTCACCTTTATAGGTGTAAGTAATTGAAATTTCTGTCCCCGCCAGGTTTGCGTTAAAGGTCTTTGATTCTTCTTTATCGCCACAGCCAGCAAGAGAGAACACCAGTACGGAAGCCAAAGCCGCGGACAATAACTTGCCAGAAATTTTCATCTAAAACTCCATTTTATATAATGATTGGGTTTTTAAAATAATTTCAATGAATTAATTTAACCCAGTAATAGCAATGTATCAGGGAGAGATAGAATATGACTTTTAGCCGTTATTTAGCAGTCCGGATATGGAGTCTTAGCGCTATTGCTTATTAAGGAAAAAGTTAAAACGCGCGGAGGGGGCGATATGCCAGTCAGGATTAAGCGGTTAAAAAAGCCGGAGCATGCTCCGGCTTGTTGCTTATTTCACCTGTTGGCCAGGCTTCGCGCCGTCATCAGGGCTTAACAGGAAGATATCTTTCCCGCCAGGTCCTGCGGCCATCACCATTCCCTCGGAGACGCCAAAGCGCATTTTACGCGGCGCGAGGTTGGCGACCATTACCGTCTGGCGGCCAATCAGCGCCTGCGGGTCCGGGTAGGCGGAACGAATGCCGGAGAAGACGTTACGCTTCTCGCCGCCCAGATCCAGCGTCAGGCGCAGCAATTTGTCAGAACCGTCTACGAACTCAGCATTTTCAATCAATGCTACGCGCAGGTCAATTTTGGCGAAATCGTCAAAGGTGATGGTTTCCTGAATCGGGAAGTCGGCTAACGGGCCGGTAACCGGCGCGGCTGCGGCTTTCACCTCTTCTTTAGACGCTTCAACCAGCGCTTCAACTTGCTTCATGTCGATGCGATTGTAGAGCGCCTTAAAGGTGTTGACCTTGTGACCGAGCAGCGGCTGTTCGATGGCATCCCAGTTCAGTTCGCTGTTCAGGAAGGCTTCAACGCGTTCAGAAAGCGTCGGCAGTACCGGTTTCAGATACGTCATCAGCACGCGGAACAGGTTGATGCCCATCGAGCAAATGGCCTGCAGGTCCGCGTCGCGGCCTTCCTGTTTAGCCACCACCCACGGCGCTTGCTCGTCAACATAACGGTTAGCGACGTCGGCCAGCGCCATAATCTCACGGATAGCTTTGCCGAATTCACGACTTTCCCATGCTTCGCCAATCACCGCAGCGGCGTCAGTAAAGGTTTTATACAATTGCGGATCGGCCAGTTCAGCCGCCAGCACGCCGTCGAAACGCTTATTGATAAAGCCTGCGTTACGGGATGCCAGGTTGACTACTTTATTGACGATATCGGCATTGACGCGCTGGACAAAGTCTTCCAGGTTCAGGTCGATGTCATCAATGCGTGAAGAAAGCTTCGCGGTGTAGTAGTAGCGCAGGCTGTCGGCGTCAAAGTGTTTCAGCCAGGTGCTGGCCTTAATAAAGGTGCCGCGCGACTTAGACATCTTCGCGCCGTTCACCGTCACGTAACCGTGAACGAACAGGTTGGTCGGCTTACGGAAGTGGCTGCCTTCCAGCATGGCAGGCCAGAACAGGCTGTGGAAATAGACGATGTCTTTGCCGATAAAGTGATACAGCTCGGCGTCGGAGTCTTTTTTCCAGTACTCATCAAAACTGGTCGTGTCACCGCGCTTATCACACAGATTTTTGAAGGAGCCCATATAGCCAATCGGCGCGTCCAGCCAGACGTAGAAATATTTGCCCGGCGCGTTCGGGATTTCGAAACCAAAATACGGCGCGTCGCGGGAAATGTCCCACTGCTGGAGGCCGGATTCAAACCACTCCTGCATTTTGTTCGCCACCTGCTCCTGCAGCGCGCCGCTGCGGGTCCACGCCTGCAGCATTTCGCTGAATGACGGTAGGTCAAAGAAAAAGTGCTCGGAGTCACGCATTACCGGCGTCGCGCCGGACACCACGGATTTCGGCTCGATAAGTTCGGTCGGGCTGTAAGTTGCGCCGCAGACTTCACAGTTATCGCCGTACTGGTCCGCGGATTTACATTTCGGGCAGGTGCCTTTCACAAATCGGTCCGGCAGGAACATGCCTTTTTCCGGATCGTAGAGTTGAGAAATAGTGCGGTTCTTAATAAAACCGTTCTCTTTCAGGCGCGTATAAATCAACTCGGACAGCTCGCGATTCTCGTCGCTGTGCGTTGAGTGGTAGTTGTCGTAGCTAATATTAAAACCGGCGAAATCGGTCTGGTGCTCCTGGCTCATTTCACCGATCATTTGCTCCGGCGTAATACCAAGCTGCTGCGCTTTCAGCATGATCGGCGTGCCATGAGCGTCATCGGCACAGATGAAGTTAACCTCATGGCCGCGCATTCGCTGGTAACGGACCCAGACATCAGCCTGGATGTGCTCCAGCATATGGCCGAGGTGGATAGAGCCGTTGGCGTACGGCAGCGCGCACGTTACCAGAATTTTCTTCGCGACTTGAGTCATAGTGGGTATTACTTCTTCTGTTGTAAAAAAGGGCTTTGATAGTACCAAAATGGTAATTACTGCGCCAAGCGATAAGGGCATTTATCCGTAAATGAATAATTGTTACCGCTGGAGTAAACTACAAAGTTACAATCGTACTTTTCAGAACTACAAAAGGAGTCGGGATGAACGAACAATCCCAGGCCAAATCACCAGACACCCTGCGAGCGATGGTCGCCGGGACGCTGGCGAATTTTCAGCACCCAACCCTGAAGCATAACCTCACCACGCTTAAGGCGTTGCACCACGTCGCCTGGATGGATGATACGCTGCACGTTGAGCTGGTCATGCCGTTCGTCTGGAACAGCGCGTTTGAGGTCTTAAAAGAGCAATGCAGCGCCGATCTGTTACGTATTACAGGCGCAAAAGCGATCGACTGGAAACTGTCGTACAACATTGCGACGCTGAAACGCGTCAAAAATCAGCCTGGCATTAATGGCGTGAAAAACATCATTGCCGTGAGCTCCGGTAAAGGCGGGGTGGGTAAATCGTCCACGGCGGTAAACCTGGCGCTGGCGTTAGCGGCTGAAGGCGCAAAGGTCGGGGTTCTCGATGCCGATATTTACGGTCCGTCGATCCCAACCATGCTTGGCGCAGAAGATCAGCGCCCGACATCGCCAGACGGTACGCATATGGCGCCGATTATGTCTCACGGCCTGGCGACCAACTCGATCGGCTATCTGGTGACTGACGATAACGCGATGGTATGGCGCGGCCCAATGGCCAGTAAGGCGCTGATGCAGATGTTGCAGGAGACGCTGTGGCCGGATCTGGATTATCTGGTACTGGATATGCCGCCGGGAACCGGGGATATTCAGTTAACGCTGGCGCAGAACATTCCTGTTACCGGCGCGGTGGTGGTGACTACGCCGCAGGATATCGCGCTAATCGACGCCAAAAAAGGTATCGTGATGTTCGAGAAGGTGGAAGTGCCGGTGCTCGGCATTGTGGAAAATATGAGTATGCATATTTGTAGCAACTGCGGCCATCACGAACCGATCTTCGGCACGGGCGGCGCGCAGAAGCTGGCGGAAAAATACCATACTCAGCTTCTGGGTCAGATGCCGCTGCATATTAGTCTGCGCGAAGATCTCGATCGCGGTACGCCGACGGTGGTTAGCCGTCCGGAGAGCGAATTTACCGCGATCTATCGCGAACTGGCCGATCGCGTTGCGGCACAGCTTTACTGGCAGGGTGAAGTGATTCCGGGAGAAATCGCCTTCCGCGCGGTGTAATTTCTGGCGTTAAATATTATTCACCGTATCAATGATATATTGATGCGGTGAATATATTGAATGGAAAAGCTGCGTAATATTGTTTATCCTGCCTGTATAATCCATGCCTTTTTCTGAATAATTCGCCTCAATGCATCATTTGAATTGATCAAACCTATCTCATTAATCTACCATTCCAATTGGTTTTAGCAGGGATGTTAATACATAATTCAACGGAGAAATGGCTTGTACGCTGTTTTCCACTTAAAACAGGAATAATGAACGCAATGAAGAAAAGTTTATTCTTGGGATTTATAACTCTGGCTTATGGAATGAGTTTACAGGCTTTGGCTTCTGATACGGCAACCTTAACCATTACCGGGAGGGTTGTTGAACCAACATGCAGTACTGATGTTGTGAATAATACGGTGCAGCAGCGATGTGGTCAGACTCTTCATCATACAGATATTAACAATGTTACCCCCACTCCTGCACAAGGCATTGTTACTGAAATTGTCGCTGTTCCTGGGGATTCCACACGACAGATAGTGTTAAATCGCTACGACTAAGAAAATATATTGTTTATTAAGCCTTTATCATTTTGATGAATGATAGAGGCTTTTTTTATTTGCGATACAAATAATTATTGTCAATTAATTACGCTAATTTATTAGATTTTAAAATAGTACTCACCTTCACTTATTTGCTACAACTATATTGATATTTGTAACTTGTTTTAAATCAATAAAACAACACGTTTACATTGCAGTAACGTTTTTGGTGTGCGAATTTAAATCCAAGGGTTAACCCTCTTAACAAATAGAAATTATTTTATTAAGGAAGATACTATGAAACGTTCAATTATTTCTGCTGCTGTACTGTCTGCTGTATTTATGAGTGCTGGGGCGTTTGCTGAAGATACCGGAACTTTAAACATTATTGGCACAGTAGTTGGAACATCATGCCAGTTTGTGTCAGGAAATAATTCAGAGGATGTGGTGTTAAGTCAGGTTGAAACTAATGTATTTGATACGATGAGTCCCGGTTCGGTTTATACACCAATCACGGAACAGACCACACATCTCAAAATTTACTGCCCAGGTATTGAAGAAGGAAAAAGTCTGAATATTACTGTCAAGGCACCAACTTTAGATGCTGAAGGTGTAATTGGAAATACGTTACCTGATGGTGCTAAAGGTGTCGGTTTTGCTTTGAAATATAAAAACAAAGCTGTTGATCATAGCTCAAATAATATCATCGTGGGAGCCACAGATTTTGACTCAGATAAGATCTATACGATTCCACTGGATGTTTATTATGCTAAGCAAGGTACTGACGCAGTAACGTCAGGGGATGTGAACGCTACCGTAACACTGCAAGCTGCATATAATTGATTTGTAGGCCGGCATAACCTGCCGGCCTTTTATAAGGTAGTTACCCATGAAAAAACTTCTTTTTTTTCGCTGTTCTTCATTTCAACGGCAAATGCCGGTGTGGTTATTTACGGTACTCGCATTATCTATCCAGCAGAGAAAAATGAAGTACTGGTGCAGTTAATGAATCAGGGTGGGCGTTCTTCATTGGTTCAGTCGTGGATTGATGATGGAGATACATCGTTACCACCGGAAAAGATTAAGGTTCCATTTTTGCTAACACCTCCTGTTGCGAAGGTGGCTGGGGATTCAGGTCAGCAGATTAAAATTAAAAAAATGCCAAACATGCTACCAAATAATAAAGAAAGTTTGTTTTATCTCAACGTACTGGATATTCCACCAAACAATCCAAATAGTACCGGTAAAAATGTATTGAAATTTGCCATGCAGAATCGCATCAAATTATTCTATCGGCCTAAAGGAATTGCCCCAGTTAATAGAGGTACTTTTCAGAAACTGTCCATGAAACGTACTGCTAGTAGTTATTCTATTCAGAATGATACAGCTAATTGGGTCACGATAATAGAAGTTAAAGTTAATGGTGTTAAAATAAATAATGAAAGTATTATGCTTGCACCGTTCTCCAGTGCAGATGTGGCATTAAAAAGTGCTAATGCCAATCAGTATAAAATGACCATTATTGACGATCACGGTAATTATATTAGCGATAACGTCAGCTTAAAATAACAGGAGCTGGTTATGTTAAGGATGACTCCGATTGCTTCGGCGGTATTACTGTTGCTACTCGGCATTGACGCCCATGCCGCAGAAGAAACGTTTGATACAAATTTTATGATGGGTGGAATGAAAGGTGAGAGGGTTTCTGATTTTCGCCTCGATGATAACCAACCCCTGCCAGGCCAATATGATATTGACATCTACGTCAATAAACAGTGGCGTGGTAAGTATGATATTACTGTTAAGGATAATCCGGATGACACCTGTTTATCCCGCGATGCATTAACGCGTCTGGGGATAAATATACAAGCATTGGACAAGCAGAATGAATGCCCAACCTTGAAGCAGGCGGTACAAGGGGGCAGTTATGCCTGGAATATTGGCACGTTTCGTCTGGATCTTAGCGTTCCGCAGGCGTTTGTCGATGAACTTGAGCAAGGGTATGTTCCTCCGGAAAACTGGGATCGTGGCATTAATGCCTTCTATACCTCGTACTATGCCAGCCAGTATTACAGCGACTATAAGGATTCTGGCAACAGTAAAAGTACCTACGCGCGTTTCACCAGCGGGTTAAACCTGCTGGGCTGGCAGCTGCATTCCGATGCCAGCTATAACAAAACCGATGACAGCAGCGGGGAGTGGAAAAGCAACACCCTGTATCTGGAGCGCGGCATCCCGCAAATTCTGGGCACTCTGCGTGCCGGGGATATGTATACCTCATCAGATATTTTTGATGCGGTGCGTTTTCGTGGCGTACGGCTGTATCGCGATATGCAGATGCTGCCGAACTCAAAACAGAATTTTACGCCGCTGGTGCAGGGGATTGCGCAAAGTAACGCGCTGGTCACCATCGAACAGAACGGTTTTGTGGTTTACCAGAAAGAGGTTCCGCCAGGCCCGTTCTCTATTGCGGATTTACAGTTGGCAGGCGGCGGTGCGGATCTTGATGTTAGCATCAAAGAGGCTGACGGATCGGTAACAACCTATCTGGTGCCCTATGCTGCGGTGCCCAATATGTTGCAGCCGGGTGTTTCAAAATATGATTTTGCGGCAGGGCGTAGCCATATCGAAGGCGCCAGCAACCAGACCGATTTTGCGCAGATGAGCTACCAATACGGGCTGAATAATCTCTTAACGCTGTACGGCGGCACCATGCTGGCGGATAACTACAATGCATTTACGTTGGGTACTGGCTGGAATACGCGTATCGGCGCGATTTCCGTCGATATGACACAATCGCATAGCAAGCAAGACAATGGTGATGTGTTTGACGGGCAAAGTTACCAGATTGCCTATAACAAGTATTTGACGCAAACCGCCACCCGTTTTGGGCTTGCTGCCTATCGTTACTCGTCACGAGATTACCGAACGTTTAACGATCACGTTTGGGCCAATAACAAAGACAGCTATGATCGTGATGAAAATGATGTGTACGACATTGCGGATTATTATCAGAACGATTTTGGTCGTAAGAACAGTTTTTCGGCGAACGTCAGCCAATCTTTGCCGCAGGGCTGGGGCTCTGTATCTTTGAGCACGCTGTGGCGTGATTATTGGGGGCGTAGCGGTAACAGTAAAGATTATCAGCTGAGCTATTCCAATAGCTGGCAACGGATTAGCTATACCTTTTCCGCCAGCCAGACTTACGATGAAGATCATCACGAAGATAAGCGTTTTAACGTTTTTATCTCTATTCCGTTCGATTGGGGAGATGATATTAGCGCTCCGCGCAGGCATTTGTATGTGTCTAACTCAACGACCTTTGATGATGACGGTTTTGCGTCAAATAATACCGGGCTTTCCGGCACCGCAGGCAGTCGCGATCAGTTTAACTATGGGGTGAATCTCAGCCATCAACGGCAGGACAGCGAGACAACGGCTGGCGGGAATCTGACGTGGAATGCGCCGGTCGCCACGCTTAACGGTAGCTACAGTCAGTCTTCTAAATACACGCAAACTGGCGGCAGTATTTCCGGGGGGCTGGTGGCCTGGTCTGGGGGCGTGAATTTAGCCAACCGACTGTCGGAAACGTTTGCCGTGATGCATGCGCCGGGCCTGGAAGGAGCGTATGTTAATGGGCAGAAATACCGCACCACCAACCGTAATGGCGTGGTGGTCTACGATGGTTTAACGCCGTATCGTGAAAACCACTTGATGCTGGATGTCTCCAACACTAATAGTGAAACCGATCTGCAAGGGAATCGGCGTAATACAGCCCCATATCGGGGGGCAGTCGTTCTGGCGACGTTTGATACCGACCAACGTAAACCTTGGTATATCCGGGCGCAGCGTCCCGATGGTTCACCGCTGACCTTTGGTTACGAAGTAGAGGATATTCATGGACATAATATTGGCGTGGTAGGCCAGGGAAGCCAGCTCTTTATTCGCACCAATGAAGTACCGCCGGAAATAAATGTGGCGATTGATAAACAACAGGGACTTTCATGCTCAATCACTTTCGGCAAAACGATTGATGAAAGTAAAGTTTATATTTGTCGGTGAGGAATGTCATGAGATATTTATTGATGTTGTTTATGATTTTTATATCTTCAAATTTGCAAGCGTATTGTTATATTATAAATCCGGAATCTGCTAGTAATACAAAAATAGAGGATGTAATTGAAATTAAATTAGATAGCAGGAATGTTTTTGAAAAAGAAGTATCAATGGTATTTCCAGATTCTTTCTCTGGATTCCATTGTTTGGGAGGGACTGCTGTAGAAAACCGCTTTAAGACAACGTATTCAAGTGGTAATGGGGAGACTGTAAGATATAAAATAAAAGATGATAGCGGACATAGGTTGTATGTTGATGTGACATTGTTTGTTGATGGTAGCCAAACAGGAAAACAAAAAGCCAATGAGACTTCTCAAGCCAGTAAACTAAACAATAACTTAAAATACAAGGTGTTGGCTAAGGTGGTAAAAGTGGAGGCAGATGATAATAGTATTGAAGCCAAATCTGCAGGTGAAGCTTTTTTGTTAGGAAATTATATCAAAGTCAAACCATTGGATTGTCATGGAGCAGCTATTTGTAATCATGATAACACCAATCATGAATATAGTTTTAAAGTGCCGATAAAAATATTTTTTACTAAGACAACATGTTCTTTGTCTAATAATGAGATTACGTTGTCTCCTATTTCATTAAGTGATCTGTTGGCTGGTAATGCTCAGGTCGAATACTTTCCTGATGCACTGAAATTTACATGTGATGGAGGGCTGGGAATGACGACAAGTATTGTAAATTATCATTTTTCTGCCGTTTCAGCAACCAATGGAGATTATTTGGCAAATGAATTAACAAGCGCCGATAGTGCAAAAAATGTTGGGTTTAAAATTTTCCTTAATGATAACATTATTCATGTAAACTCTGATGAGAAAAGGCAACTGTTAGGGTATAATAAAGAAATGACTGAAGCTTCAGAACTGAAGCTGGGTGTACAATACTATAAATATGGTAACGTCCAACCGGGCAATGTAAAAAGTAGTGTTTATATTATTACAAGTTATCAGTAATCAATGCTAAGCACACTCTCCTTAACGGAGAGTGTGCTTTTTTATCGATGATAAAAAATCTCGCCATCATAGGCTTTGATGATTTTTCCATCGGTATCGTTAATCAGTACATACGCGCCGCCCATATAGGTCCAGTGAGTACCGGCATCTGGCGCGGGCAGATTACGTAATTTCCACTGTTTAATATTATACTCATCGGTGCGGTACATCTGCGGAACGGTATCGCCGGGCTTGAAGTGGGTGAAGTCGGCGATAAAACTTTTTAACTCATATTGATCAATGCCCGTTGTCGCGGGGGCGGCCCATGCAAAACTGGTTGCAAGCAACAGCGCGCAAGGCAGCAACTTACTTTTCATACTTTTACCCTCCACATATGCGGGTCAGTTAACATCGTGTGTATCATTTCTGCTGGTGGCGTATCTGACAAGCGCTATTTTGTTATCTCACGCCCCTTTTCGTAAAAAGTGTAAACGAAAGCGTCGTGCAGCAACATATCCGCCAGCAAGTTTGCCAGAACCGAATAGGTTTTGAGAACTATCTGATAACACTGAAATTATCGTCCGCCGCTGACTGTAAATTTACATTGTCTGGCGCAGACAGTATGCTTAATAGCGAAACCACCGCTTAACACGGTGGGGCTTGACGACTCGGGGTGCCCTTCTTTGTGAAGGCTGAGAAATACCCGTACCACCTGATCTGGATAATGCCAGCGTAGGGAAGTCTGACACTGCTCGTGTCCCTTCTTCACGCGGGCAGGAGCTGAACCATGCAGCCTGACCTGCACTGCCGCACGCTTGCGGCGCATACGTTAAAACACTTTCGCGCGCTCTCCCCGCTTACGCACTGTATGACGAATGACGTCGTACAAACGTTTACCGCCAATACGCTGCTGGCGCTGGGCGCTTCACCCGCCATGGTGATTGATCCCGTCGAGGCCAGACCGTTTGCCGCCATCGCCAACGCCTTGCTGGTTAATGTCGGAACATTAACCGCCTCACGCGCTGACGCGATGCGTGGGGCGGTAGAAAGCGCTTATGATGCCAAAACGCCGTGGACGCTTGATCCTGTCGCGGTGGGCGCGCTGGAATTTCGTCGGCGATTTTGCCTGGATCTCTTGCCCCTGCGCCCGGCGGCAATACGCGGCAATGCCTCGGAAATCCTGGCGTTATCCGGCATGGCGCTGGGCGGACGCGGCGTAGATACCACCGAGGCGGCGTTGGCCGCACTGCCTGCGGCGCAGGCGCTGGCGCGTCAGATAGACTGCATCGTTGTGGTTACCGGAGAGATAGATTACGTCACTAACGGTCAGCGCACGCTGAGCATTCCCGGCGGCGATCCGTTAATGACTCGCATTGTAGGCACCGGCTGCGCGTTGTCGGCGGTCGTCGCCGCCAGTTGCGCGTTACCGGGCGCCGCGCTGGACAATGTCGCTTCGGCCTGCTGCTGGATGAAACTGGCTGGACAGGCCGCGGCAGAGCGTAGCGAAGGACCGGGTAGCTTCATCCCGGCTTTTCTTGATGCGCTCTATCATCTGGATGTGGAGGCGGCCAATGCAACGAATTAACGCGCTGACGATTGCCGGCACCGATCCCAGCGGCGGGGCCGGTATCCAGGCGGATCTCAAGACCTTTTCCGCGCTGGGCGCGTATGGCTGTTCGGTCATCACCGCGCTGGTGGCGCAAAATACCTGTGGCGTACAGTCGGTGTACCGGATAGAGCCGGACTTTGTCGCCGCTCAACTTGATTCCGTGTTCAGCGATGTGCGCATTGATACCACGAAAATCGGGATGCTGGCGGAAACCGATATTGTCGAGGCCGTGGCGGAACGACTACAGCGCCATCATGTACGTAATGTGGTGCTGGATACGGTGATGCTGGCGAAAAGCGGCGATCCGTTGCTCTCGCCCTCTGCGATAGAAACATTACGCGTCCGGCTGTTGCCGCAGGTATCGCTGATTACGCCTAATTTGCCGGAAGCCGCAGCGTTGCTGGATGCGCCCCATGCGCGTACGGAACAGGAGATGCTGGCGCAGGGGCGGGCGTTACTGGCGATGGGATGTGAAGCGGTATTGATGAAAGGCGGGCATTTAGAGGATGCGCAAAGCCCGGACTGGCTCTTTACCCGTGAGGGCGAGCAACGTTTTAGCGCGCCGCGTGTGAACACCAAAAATACGCATGGAACGGGCTGTACGCTGTCGGCGGCGCTGGCGGCGTTACGGCCCCGGCATCGCTGTTGGGGAGAGACGGTAAACGAGGCGAAGGCATGGCTTTCGGCGGCGCTGGCGCAGGCGGACACGCTGGAAGTGGGGAAGGGCATTGGTCCGGTACATCATTTCCACGCGTGGTGGTAGTATACTGCCTACAGACCCGTCGTCAGGAAAGATAAATGGAACAAGCGCATACCCGGCTCATCGCGCAACTGAATGAACGAATTTCAGCGGCGGATAATACGCCGCTATACATGAAATTCGCCCAGACGGTAAAGGATGCCGTGCGCAGCGGTATTCTTGAGCACGGTAATATTTTGCCTGGCGAACGCGATCTCAGCCAGCTTACCGGCGTCTCGCGCATCACGGTACGAAAAGCGATGCAGGCGCTGGAAGAAGAGGGGGTCGTTACGCGCGCCCGCGGCTACGGTACGCAAATCAATAATATCTTTGAATATTCCCTGAAAGAGGCGCGGGGATTTTCTCAGCAGGTTGTCTTGCGCGGCAAAAAACCGGATACGCTATGGGTTAACAAACGTGTGGTAAGTTGTCCGGATGAGGTCGCGCAGCATCTGGCGATCCCCGCAGGCAGCGACGTCTTTTTACTCAAACGCATTCGTTATGTTGATGAGGACGCGGTATCGATTGAAGAGTCCTGGGTGCCCGCGCATCTGATTCATGATGTCGACGCGATTGGCATTTCGCTGTATGACTATTTTCGTCGCCAGCACATTTACCCTCAGCGTACCCGATCCCGCGTCAGCGCCCGGATGCCGGATGATGAGTTTCAGTCGCATATTCAAATGGATGGTAAAGTGCCGGTGCTGGTGATTAAGCAGGTGGCGCTCGATCAGCAGCAGCGGCCTATTGAATACAGCATCAGTTATTGTCGTAGCGACCTATACGTTTTTGTGTGCGAGGAGTAGCGCCTCGCGCGTGGGCGCGCAGTCGCCGCCGCGATGCCCGACCACCCAGCTCGCCACCGCATTTCCCAGCAGTACGGCATCCGCGAGCGGCCAGCCTGACGCCAGTCCTGCCAGCACGCCGCCAGCATGGCTGTCGCCCGCGCCGATGGTATCCACCACGGTTGCCGGAAACGCTGGTACAACGCCGGAAGATTGCGCGCTAAAATACCACGCTCCGTCTTTATCGTGGCGCACCACCAGCGGCGCGGAAAAGCGTTTTACCCATGCTTCGCCGAAAGTGCGCGTATCGGTCGCAAGCCCGGCGCGTTCCGCAGCGATGATGGCTTCCTGGCGGTTGAGGGAGACGATGGGCCGGCAGGCCATAATGCGCGCCATTGCGTCGTCTGTAATATCACCGATTCGTGGGCCAAAATCGATAAAAGGCGTGACATCGTCGACGGTTTCCAGCCACTGGATCAGTGGCTCGCCACAGGACGAGGCCAGTTGATAGCCGGACAGGTAGACAAGACTGCCCCGCGGTGTCCTGAGCTGCGACAGCCAGTCCGCATTCCACTGGTTTTCCACGCCGCTAAAAGACATAAACGTGCGTTCGCCATCCGGTTCGACTAACGCCAGACACCAGCCGTTATCTCCTTCAACCGCGTCAATCACGCTGGATAATCCCTCTTTTGCCAGACGGCGGCGAATCCTCTCCGCCCACACGCCCTGGCCCAGCGGCAGCGCATTGCTGGCGTCAATCCCCAGTCGTTTCAATGCCACGGCAATATTCAGCGCACAGCCGCCGACATTGACGCTCTGTTGTTGCAGTTCAATATCGCCTCCGCGACGCGGCAATGTCCAGGCGTCGGCAATGATATCGATCACTGCCGCGCCGATAACGGTGAGCGGACGCCGGGTATGCAGGGTCGGTAATAATGTCAGCAACCGTGCGCCGTTCATAGTGCCTCCCGCCGTTGACGATAACTCGCCAGCGCAACGGCATAGCGCGCAAAATCCAGCTGATTAACCTCGTCCAGCGTTTGCTTTAACTGGGGGTTAATGGCGCTTACCCCGTGCAACGCGCCGCAAATGGCGGTAGCCATCGCGCCGATAGTGTCGGTATCGCCGCCGAGGTTAGCGCACAGCACGGCACAGCGGTTAGGATCGGTATTCGCCAGTTCCACCATGGCGATAGCACAGGGAACCGATTCAATGGTGCTGGTTCCCGCGCCGATGATCTGATAGAGCTGTTCGCTGGCAGATTCGACGCCGTCGGCGTGGCGGACAATGTTTAGCGCCAGTTCCAGACGTGCCGATAGCGAGGCGCTAAACGTGGTAATACGCGCTGTCTGCGCCTGATGGGCGATGGCGGGGAGCGAGTCGGCAATACTTTGCCACGTGTCGCCGTTAACCGCTCGCGAGACGGCCCAGGCGACAACCACGGCGCCAGCCACCGCCAGATCGGATTTATGCGTCGGGCTGGAGGCTAACGCTACTTCTGCTATAAAGGCTGTCAGGTTAGTTGGCGGCAACAGGCAGCCCAACGGCGAAATGCGCATGGCCGCGCCGTTAGTCACGCCGTTATTTTCCAGCGCCGCGATGGGTTTGCCGTCGCGAATCGCATTCAGCGCAATTTTTGACGTCGGGCCGAGTACATTTTTATTGAACGCATCAAAGCGCTCTGCCCAGGCGAGGATGTTACGCCCAATAATCTCGGGATCAATGTTGCCTTCGCATTCGAGTAGCGCGTCGGCCAGGCAGAGCGCCATTGCGGTATCGTCCGTAAACTCCGCGCGGTTAAAATAGCAGGCGGCATTATTTTCTTTTGGGCCGGGCAGAAAGCGGTCAATCCAGCCGAAATGCGCTTTGACGCGCGTTCTCGGCCACAGCTCAGAGGGCATTCCCATCGCATCCCCTAACGCTTGCCCGTAAAGAGCACCGAGAATACGTTCTGCTTTCATTTTACTTCCCCTTGTGTCAACGCAATATCGCGATCGTCAATAGCAGTGATCTCTTTGTCCGATTCGCGAAAGAAAATCATAAACAGTAGCGCGATGACGGCAATCATCACTGCGCCAAACGTCCACATGCCCGCCCAGTTGAATGTCAGACCGTTAACCGGTTGCGGATAAGCAAACATTTTTTCCATCATCACGCCGCCGAGACGATACCCCAGCAGGCTGCCGAATCCCTGACAGCAGAGGGTGATTAGCCCTTGCGCAGCGGTACGCATATGAACCGGCGCTTTTTTATCGACATAAATGTAGGCGGTGACGTAGTAGAAATCGTAACTTACGCCGTGCAGCAAAATACCGAGGAACAGCAGGGCGTAAGTGAAGTACGTCTCCGCGCCGCCATAGACAAAAAAGCCGTAGCGGATCGCGGCGGTAATAAGACCAAGCAATAATACCTTTTTAATACCAAAGCGCTTAGTGAAAAAGGGCAGCGCCAGCATAAAGAAGATTTCAGAGAACTGGCCGAGCGTCATCCAGCCGGTGGCGTTCTTCATTCCCACTTCCGTCAGATAGCCGTTAGCAAAGATGTAGTAGAAGGCCAGCGGCATCGCAAACAGGAAGGAACAGAAGAAGAAAACGAGAAAGTTTTTATCGCGCAGCAGGACCAGCGCATCCAGCCCCAGCATCACTTTAATATCCATCTTGCCGGTGCTTTTTGGCGGCGTGTCTGGCAGACAGAACGCAAATACGCCCAGCAACGCTGAACTTGCGGCGGTTATGAGCAGTGGAATGTTGGTGGGGGAAATATCGTTATAGCCTAACATTTGCGGCAGGAATCCACAGGCGAGGCCGGAGGCAATCCACCCAATGGTTCCCATAACGCGAATGCGTGGAAAATCGCGTTCAACGTCCGGTACGTTAGCGAAGGCAATGCTGTTTGTCAGCGCGATGGTCGGCATATAGGTCAATGAATAGGCCAGAAGCAGCGGAAAGAATCCGACAAAGGTGGTTTGCTGCGCCGCGAAATACATCAGCACGGCGCCAGCAAACATCAGTACCGCCAGGACTTTTTGCGCCGAGAAAAAACGGTCGGTAACGGAGCCGACCAGAATCGGCGACAGGATCGCCGCAATGGCGGTACAGGCATAAGACCAGCCTATTTCACCGGCGGAAAACCCGCTTTTATTTAGCCATAGCCACAGGGGGACGAACCAGGCGCCCCAGATAAACCACTCCACGAACATCATGAACGACAGTTTAAAGGTCGTTTTCATTTTTGAATCCTTCATGACAGGTAAGGTACGCCACGACAATACCTTTTAAATACCATTGAGCATTAATTTTGACCGATCTAACACTTTTTCGGACGTGAATCGAGTCAGCAGATAGCGCCGAAAAAATGCGCTAAAGTTGGCAAAAATGGTCGGTCAGTACCAGGCTTATTGCGACCCGCAATCTGCGGGGCAGGACTATTCACCTTCCGATACCCTATCGGAACTTACGGGAGCATAGCTATGACTGATATTGCGCAGTTGCTTGGCAAAGACGCCGACAGCCTTTTACAGCATCGTTGTATGACCATTCCTTCCGATCAGCTTTATCTACCCGGCAAGGATTACGTTGACCGGGTGATGATTGACAATAATCGTCCACCAGCCGTTCTGCGTAATATGCAGACGCTCTATAATACTGGACGCCTGGCGGGAACAGGATACCTTTCGATACTGCCCGTCGATCAGGGAGTGGAGCACTCCGCCGGCGCCTCTTTTGCGGCCAACCCGCGCTACTTTGACCCAAAAAATATTGTTGAATTGGCGATTGAGGCCGGCTGTAACTGCGTGGCCTCTACCTACGGCGTACTGGCCTCGGTTTCACGGCGCTATGCGCACCGTATTCCGTTTTTGGTCAAACTGAATCACAACGAAACATTGAGCTATCCGACAGAGTACGATCAGACCCTGTACGCCAGCGTTGAGCAGGCGTTCAATATGGGCGCCGTGGCGGTAGGCGCGACGATCTATTTCGGTTCGGAACAGTCCCGTCGCCAGATTGAAGAGATCTCCGCCGCTTTTGAGCGTGCGCATGAGCTGGGTATGGTGACCGTATTGTGGGCTTACCTGCGTAATTCTTCCTTTAAAAAAGACGGCGTTGATTACCATGTATCCGCTGACCTGACGGGGCAAGCCAACCATCTGGCCGCTACGATTGGTGCGGATATTGTGAAACAGAAAATGGCCGAGAATAATGGCGGTTATAAAGCGGTCAACTTCGGCTATACCGACGATCGCGTGTACAGCAAACTGACCAGCGATAACCCGATTGATTTGGTTCGTTACCAGTTGGCGAACTGCTATATGGGACGCGCCGGGCTTATCAACTCCGGCGGCGCGGACGGCGGCGACACTGACCTCGGCGACGCGGTTCGTACCGCGGTGATCAACAAACGAGCCGGTGGAATGGGGCTAATTCTGGGACGTAAAGCCTTTAAGAAATCGATGGCTGATGGCGTGAAGTTGATTAACGCCGTACAGGATGTCTATCTGGATAGCAAAGTCACCATCGCCTGAGTTCAACGAAGAAAAGCCGGATGTGAACGCATCCGGCCAGCGACAGGTGTTATTAACGTAGCAACGGGCAGTCTGGCGGCAGCCGACAGCGTAATGCGCCAGGCAGCACCTCAATATGAAATTCTTGTCCGCTGAGTGGTTCGCCATCCAGATTGAACGTGATTTCATGCGGCGCATGAATATCAAACCACGCCGAGGCGCCGTCAATAATATTCGGATTGTCATCTGACTGCGTGAGTGTGGAAAACAGCGCCGGCAGCAGTTCTTCGCCGGTAAAAATCCGTAGCTGTAACAGCCCGTCGTTAATCAGCGCGGTGGGACATAATTGCTGCCCGCCGCCGGCCTGACGACCGTTGCCGATGCCGATCACCAGCGCATCTCCCTGCCAGTGAAAGTTTTCGCCACGTATTTCGCAGCGGTCAGGGGTCAGCGTATCCATTCTCATCAGACCGTGAATAAGATAGGAGACGCCGCCCAACGCGGCTTTAAGTTTTTCCGGCGTTTCGGTGGTAATGCGGGTGCCAAAACCGCCCGTCGCCATATTGATAAAACAGGTTTTATCATTGACCCTGGCCATATCAATTTCCATCGCGTTTCCGGCAATCGCCAGTTTCAGCGCTTTGTCCAGCGCTTCAGGAATACCGGCGCTGGTGGCAAAATCGTTGGCAGTGCCGAGCGGCAAAAGGCCCAGTGCAGGGGCTACGCTGTCGCGGATCTGGATGAGCGCGGTCGACACTTCATTAATGGTACCGTCTCCGCCGCCGGCAATCACCGTTTCAACGCCCAGTCTACGGGCTTCATCAACGTAACGCTGCGCGTCGCCTTTTTCCCAGGTTACCCGAACGTGAATCTGTATACCTTCGTCGCGAAGTAGAGTAATGGCCTCACGTAGCGGCTGGTTATCAGCGCTTTTGCCATTGAGGATCAGTAAGCTGGCGGGAAAGTTAGCCATCCGTTATGCCTTAATAGGTTGAACAACAATCTCCAGAAAGTGTATAGCAGAAATGAAAAAGCGAGGTCAGAACAGGATGAAAATTGAAATGTTGCGCACTTATTGCTTTACCGTTTTTCTTCCTGCTGTACGCAGCGGTAAGCGAAGCATGGTTTAAGGCAAATGGCGACAAGAGAGATGCCGGTATGCGCATTGAGTATCGCTTGTAAGAGTGCAAGGAAACCACAAGGGGTAGTCAGACGCTTTCCGATATAGCGCCTTTAATAACGAAACGGAGAATTAACAAGACGAACATACGTCAGTTATCAGTATTAATTTCAAACTTCATAATATCAGATAAAAACCTGATATTTATTACCAAACATACTTTTTAATAGCATAAAATCGAAATGTTCTTTAGACTGCTTTGGCAGGAACAAGGCGCACTATTAGCAGTACACTATTCTTGTTATCAAATAAAACCTATTTAGATGATGACTTGGCGCGGTGTCTTTTAGTCGTACCGTTGCCTGAGGTATCGCTTTTCTCATAAACATAAACAGGCATGTGCATGAAGAGGTTTATATGAATGTTACTTCAGGCGTGAATGCGCAAACGCCATTGCTCTCCCCTTCTGAACGGTGTAATGAAGAAAGTCCGGCAGCTGAAATCGTTGAGTTTAACGCTCACGGCAATAAACCCAGATGTTTAATATGCGTAGGAACCACGGCATTGTTTACAGGTATTTTCAGTGGGGTATGCTCAGGGGCTGTCGCCAGTGTCAGTAGTGGTGCTGCATATACTACCGCTCTGACGGTTTTAGGCGCATCGTTTGGCATTGGGGGAATTGGTATGATGGGAATATGCGCCGGACTATACCTTAGCGCAAATGGCGTCAGAATCCGGCCAGCCTGGCCATAAATGAGCAAACACAGCAAGTCATAGGGAAAAGATGAATTCCGGAGATGACACGGGGTGTTAAGCGTCCAGACCAGAGGCTTATGACTTATATAGAAACGCTTTAGATAGAGTATGGGGTGTTATGTATTCAAGAGCCGATCGCTTATTAAGACAGTTTTCACTGAAATTAAATGCCGATTCAATTGCCTTTGACGAAAACAGATTATGCTCATTTATTATAGATAACCGTTACCGTATCTTACTAACAAGCACTAACAGTGAGTATATAATGATATACGGTTTTTGCGGAAGACCTCCGGATAATAATAATCTTGCTTTTGAATTTCTCAATGCTAATTTATGGTTTGCAGAGAATAATGGACCACATTTGTGTTATGATAATAACTCACAATCATTATTACTGGCTCTCAACTTCTCACTCAATGAAAGTTCTGTAGAGAAACTTGAATGTGAAATTGAGGTAGTTATTAGATCAATGGAGAATCTGTATCACATTTTACAGGATAAAGGAATAACTCTGGATACCGATTATACGTGACGGTGGTAAGGGCGAGTAAAACAAGGCTATCATGATTACCTCCAAGAACTGGCAGTTAAACTGCTTGTGTTCATAATGATATTTTCGTGTTTAAATTCAATGAAATCGCAAAATGCGTCATAATCTTGTATATGAGAACCGTCAAAATAATGCCTCAACCCTTTACTGAGCCAGTCATTATAGGGATCGCCATAAGGTTTACTGTGCATAATATCGAGTCCTTTTATTAATGCTGGATGCTCGCTGCGGTTAACAGCAATAATCCCATTTTCAAGGCTAACGTGATTATCTTTACGACTTACATGGATAGCGATACCATCAGGTAAATACAACGTGCCGAGTTTATCAGTAAGTAACATATCTGCATCAAGATATATGCACCCACCGCCTGGTTGCAGATGATGACAACCAGGTTTACCAGCTTCCAGAAAGGCATCGCTTCCTTTTAGCAGGAAAAGATTTCTGTAGAAGTCAAACCATAAGTGACCTTTGTCTTTATTATGAGATGAAATAAGCGTTTCCTCCGGATTGTTTTTCAAGACATCTTCCAGGCTTTTTTTTACCCCGTTAAGCAAGACCTCATCTCGTTCACTTGCTGACTGACCTTCCAGTTTGGTGATGTTTTCTAAATAAATCGTCGTTAACTTTTTATCATACATGCTATAATTAAGGTCAGAATTATAAATAACCTTTATGTTTCTATAATTTTGTTCCAATTTTGCCAATGCTTTTCTTTGTCCCTTGCTAAAATCGCCATCAACGAAAATACCAATAATTCTTTCTTTTTCTATTATAGCAGCATTGATAATATTATTAAGATAAGGGTTTTTCTGCGTATTGATAATGGGAATTTCGTTTTGACCAAATCTATTTGGATTGCGTTCAAACCACTGAAAAACGAGCGGCGTTTGGTGATTTAGTGGTAATAGAGGATAATCAACCCCAGCAAAACTTACATGGCCTGATGAAGGTAGACTGAGCGTAGGTGCGATGGTTTGAGTATTACTTTGACATGAAATCAAACCTCTAATCCGGGAAAACATTATTTTAATCCTTGTAAAAGCGGCATTAAAACGTGCCATATTTTTACACGCTTAAATTATCAGTTTTTAACCTTAATTTAATAACCTGGAAACTTTTTGTGTAAGTTCTCACAAAGCAGTTATTGATTTAATTTACTGATGTTAAACGTAAACGTCAGAATGCTAAGTCCTGAGTCTGACCGGATGCGGGAGGATTGTGACTTGCTGGCTGGCCATGAATAGTGGAGGTCTGTAAACCTAAGCGCCCATTTGCGCTTTGGTTAGTGTGGTCAATTTTGGATATGGCGGGAAGTACCACTTTTTTATTGATTAAACGCAAAAAATAAGCCTGCGTAAGGGAGATTACGCAGGCCAAGGAGGTGGTTCCTGGTACAGCTAGCATTTATGGGTTATGTTTTTCAGCGCGTTGAATAATACCCGCATTGAGCGAAGCGGTATGTGATCAATTTCTAAGAATCTTCCCGTCATGAAAAAATAACCGCAATTAACTACTTAGCATGGGGGTTACGCGTTGATTCGCCTGAGAAATTACGCATCAATAGTGCGTAATCCAGCGTAACGTCCTGCGGGACGGGCATCCAGACGGTATAGCCATCGCCAGGTGCCACCGGCATAGCGTCGCCTTTGGCATTCTCCATCTGTTCCAGGGTGAAATTGATATTTCCCTGCGGTGTCATCAGCTCCAGACTATCGCCAACGGAGAATTTATTCTTCACCGCCACGGCCGCCAGTTGGCCTTTACGCTCGCCGGTGAACTCGCCGACAAATTGCTGGCGTTCGGAAACGGAGTACCCGTACTCGTAATTCTGGTAATCGTCGTGCGTATGGCGACGCAGGAAACCTTCGGTATAGCCGCGATGAGCCAGACCTTCCAGCGTTTCCAGCAGCGTAGGGTCGAAGGGTTTACCCGCGGCGGCGTCGTCGATGGCCTTACGGTAGACCTGCGCGGTACGGGCGCAGTAATAAAAGGATTTGGTGCGGCCTTCGATTTTCAGCGAGTGGACGCCCATTTTCGTCAGGCGCTCCACGTGGGCGATAGCGCGCAAATCTTTTGAGTTCATGATATAGGTGCCATGCTCGTCTTCGAACGCGGTCATGTATTCGCCCGGTCTTTGGGCCTCTTCTATCATAAACACTTTATCCGTCGGCGCGCCGATACCGAGCGTCGGCTCAACGTTCTGTACCGGAATCGGTTCGTGCTTATGCACGATGTTGCCGACAACGTCTTCTTTTCCTTCCTGCACGTTATATTCCCAACGGCAGGCATTGGTGCAGGTGCCCTGATTCGGATCGCGTTTATTGATGTAGCCGGAAAGCAGGCAGCGGCCGGAATAGGCCATGCATAGCGCGCCGTGGACGAAAATTTCTATTTCCATATCCGGCACCTGCTGGCGAATTTCCTCAATCTCTTCCAGCGACAGCTCGCGGGAGAGAATCACACGGGTCAGCCCCATCTGCTGCCAGAATTTTACCGTCGCCCAGTTTACGGCATTAGCCTGTACCGACAGGTGAATCGGCATTGCCGGGAAGTGCTCGCGTACCAGCATAATCAACCCTGGATCGGACATGATCAGCGCATCCGGGCCCATCTCGACGACGGGTTTCAGGTCACGGATAAAGGTTTTGAGCTTGGCGTTATGCGGGGCGATGTTCACCACCACGTAGAATTTTTTTCCGAGCGCGTGGGCTTCGTTGATGCCAAGCTGCAAATTTTCGTGATTGAATTCGTTATTACGCACGCGTAAAGAGTAGCGTGGTTGGCCCGCATAGACGGCATCGGCACCGTAAGCGAAAGCGTAACGCATATTTTTCAGCGTTCCCGCCGGCGAAAGGAGTTCTGGTTTAAACATCATTTTCTCGTTCTGATGACAGGTCAGATCCGCCTCACCTGATGAGGCGGCTTGAGGAGAGTCCTCACTTTAAGGGCGGGCATTGTACGCTTACGGACAGGCCGAGTAAATATTGCGAGAGTATATTGGCGCTAATAGAACACCGGATGTTAATGGAGAGCCAATGATGAAAATGAGCCGCACGGCCATTGCGTTGAGTCTGCTGGGAATGGTCGCGCATCCCGTTTGTGCCGCACCGTCGTTTGAAGAGACGGCAAGACAGGTGATTATCGCTTTTCAGCAGCGAGACAACGCGAAAATTAATGCCTTGATTGATAAAAAAGTTGGGATGTATGTGCTGTACCGAATTGGGGCTGGGCATGATTATAAGTGGATGAAAAGCTTTGATATTAATAAGCCAATACCCGGTTTTAACTACCTGTTGGGGCAGGTAGGTTGGTTTTCAGAGCATATTCCTGTGGATAACGAATTTGATCACCACACGGAGGTTGAGTACGTTTGTGAAAAGGGATGGGATCACGCCGGTTTTTTTGTCAGCTATACCGGTTCTGATAATGCGCTGCTGACATTTAGCATGGTGAATGGAGCGGATAATGGGGATCAGGCGTCTGATACCCGTATAGCAAACGCCAGGCGGTTTGAGCTGCAATCAGAGCGAGTGGTGGCAGTGCCGAAAAAATGGGGTGATGGTTTGATTTTTCATCTGAGCGAGCTTCATGGCTTGGGCAAAGGGTGGAGTTTAACGCTGCTGGATTTGGTCACGGAAGATTGTAGTGCGTGAGGCATATATGTTTAATCAGGGTAAATAGCTGCTTATTTATATCTTTCTGCTATCAGGATGTTATGACACTGCCCCCAATATTCAGGATTTAAATAAGCATTTCTTGAATATTAAATTAATTCACTAAAAAATAAATTTGAAATCACCTCGGCAACATTTATTAAAGAAAATACAAAAGGTCATTTGACTTATTATAGCATCAGTGATCCCGCCTTTAACTAATTTGGTTCACGATATGTATCCACTATGGGGAATCTTTATATATTCCGAAAAAAAACACAATGATATTCTTAATGCAGATAAGAGAGTAATCTTAGGGGGTGCAGGTTTGTAAACCAGGGTATGGCGGTAGCGTTATTTTTTAACGAGATATCATCAGAGGTGGAATTAATGATCGTAGACGGTACTCAGTACTAAGAGGAAATCAGGTTGAGGTTGAACAGAAAATGATAATTACGTATTGATAAGATGGAATCCATTGAAGATACTTATTAGTGGATTTTATTATGAAAAATATATTTTTCTTGATGTTTTTTACGCATTGCGCAATAGCAAATCCTTGCCGCCTTGATGCAACTTGAGTGATTTTGTATATAGTGTGACAATGCTGAATACTGAATTGATTCCTTCTACATATTAAATCAGGGGTTAGTTGTATGGGCGGTTTTATAAAGTATCTATTTATTTTTTCTTGCTTATGGAGCGCAAATTCTTTTGCGGTTACTCAAACTCAATGGGATGGTAACTTTAGAGTCGAGGAACTTGGCGAGGAGTTAAATGATGGGAGTCAGGTTTTTTTACAATATAATTTAAAGATAGATAGTAAAAATAATCGTGCTTCTTTATCCATGACAACCTGGCATGCGGGGATAACATGCATTGGTGACTACTCTTTAAAAATCAATTCTGGTGTTTTGGCATTATACTATAACGGCGACGAGGAAAATGCATGTCCATATCCATCACCGCAATTTGAGATAAGCAATAAAGGAAAAGCATATTATATAAAAGGAAAAATGTTTTCATATTCTCAGCCTGGTGAATGGTTGCCACTCAAACGTATTACACTAAAATAATTCTATATTTCATAAATTATGATGATGAAGTTGATGATGGTATGAAATATTAATTGGATATGTCGTGAACATATTTTTGTTATATGTTTTCAATGTGTATGACAAGAAAATTTGCATGAAAAGATTATATGAGACGGTTTGAAAAATGAATGAAGTTCACATAAAAGCAAGGTCATTCTGAAACGAATTTGTCAAATTTACTGAATTATATATCAATAATTCCTGACTATTGACAGTAATGTAAAATCGAGTACAAACTCACGGATTTGTAGTAATTAGGGCAAAGAACAAGTCAGATAAAAAATTTCTCATTATTTATTCAAAAAGCAAGTGCAAACTGTTAGTTTGAATTTGTACTTCTTCATAGAAGTGTTGAATAATATTGACGTCAAACATGTTCTGCCTTTTTTACTAAACTGAGTAAGGTAACTTTAATATTATAATTGCAATGATACAAAATCACATCAATATATAATGAGGAAAACTATATGCCCGCCGTCGCTCGACTAAACGACAATGGCATGCGTTCGATCTGGATAAAGTGTTAATATGAAAGCGAATAATGTGATTATTTTTGTGATTCTATTTTTATCATCTGTGAGTTATTGTTTTGCTGATATAAAGATATTAAAAATAAATCAGTCCCATTATATGAGTCCTTATAATAAAGATCCTGGGGATAGAAACTTATGCAATAAATGGGTTTTAAATGCAAGTCAGATAGAAAAAATATTTTCGTTAAGTGATAAATATAAGGAAATGAGTGATACCATGACTGGATTTTGGCTCTGGTTTCCCTGTGAAATAGCGGGTGAGTTGATTTATAATAAGAAAAAATGGCATTTTTCTATTAATGCTGCTGCCACGGCAGAATGGTCCGATGGTAAGGAAACGATATACTGGGGGTGTTCCAGGGAAAAATGTGATGACATGTTTATACTTCCATATCCAGGCCGAAGTTATATAGGTGGTGGTGGTAAATTGATTTGGTGACGAGGTAGAACTTCATCCGGGTTTTAGCCTTTTAAAATGAATTAAATTTAACCTTCAGCATCATGACGAGAGTATGAAAGTATATTTTTGCACACGCCTGGATAAAGAATAAAATAACCAAGAATCGTATATTTAGCACGTTAAATACAACTTTTTAAATACAAGTCAGTGCTGGATTTTACAGATTAATGTTGCGTTATTACTAAATTCATAAATTAATGTTTGAGTTATGGTTGTTATGATCTTTCCCTGATAGAACAGTGCATTCAGGCAGAGGTGGCATTATCATCAACAAACATAATGTTCATTTTTATGGGCGTAGGGGATTCACCCTTATTTAAAGATTACAAAGAAATATATTTCTCATTTAATGTTAAATAACATGTGACTCATATTGTCAGTGATGTTCCTGATGAGATAATTGATTTTACATTTGAATGAGGGGTTAAAAAACTATGTGTGACGGTATCTTTTCGTTCAGAGAAACGTAGCGGAAAGAAAGAACCGGAAATGTTAGGTGAGATATTATATATGTTCAGAAGATTTAACATCAGAAAAATTTTCTAATGCGATGAGAAATCATTGGAATGTGAGAAATAAATTGTACTGGCGTTAGGATGTGGCGATGGACAGAGAGTACCTCGCGTCAGTCCTTGCGGGGTGCGGGGTTTCGTAATCTTGCCCTGTAAGGAGGGGGTTGTGTCCGGGCAGGATATTGATGAAAACTACAGATTAGTCTCGAATGATGCCTGTCCTGAAGGAATGTCCTCACTTTCGTTTTTTTAGTGATGAAAGAGTGGGGCAAACAGTTAAAAAATTTTTTGGTGTGGATATTCCAGTCCATCCAGATGTGAAAAAATAAGGGCGCTACATGAGCAGATATAATGAGATATCTCAGTATTTTAATAGTGATAACTCTGCAAGTATGGATGTGGAACGATATACTCATATTACAGAAAGAACTATTTCCACTGACCTTAAAATAATAGATAAGTATGGTGAGGAAGAAATATTATCCTCTTTCAATCTATTTTTCCTTAATAATTCAAGGTCTTTTCTGTACCTTTACGCTTGGAACGTCTATTTTAAAAATAAAATAAAAAATAATTTACTATGTGCTTCTGTTGCATTTGATGCGATGGGATTGTTTTGTGGCTATTTTGAACAACCAGATAAAGTATTTGTTTCTGATGAACTGCTATATAATCAGGGAATTCCCTTACTTCTTCAGATTGCTACCAATAAAATTGATGTTGCCCGTCGCTTCTATCCTCTTTTTATTAAAGGATTAAAGAACTTTGAAGCAGAACGAGCGAGAAATCTATTGCCTCAAAAGACCATTGTTCTGGCAATTGAAATGCTAGCCAGTGAACATAAGCAGACGGTTGACTGGCAGTCGCATGGTATTCCAGTTGAGCGTTTCTATTATGATTTTGTGAAAGAGGCTCTTTACTCACAGGATGAAGCGGTACTAAAAGAGTGGTTGGCTGAGCTTTGTGACTGCCATCTGAAATGGTCTGCGCGTACAGAGACTACAGAAAATGAATATGCTCTTAACGGTTATGAAATAGAGCCACAGGAACTTTTGCTCTGGCCTTTTGAATATCAGGCAGTGAAAAAATTTCGTGCAGCACATGGTCTTACCACGCCAGAAATTGATCATCTATTATTAAAGACGCCATTAGCCATAGAACATCAGGCTGATTTCAGTAAATGGGATGCGCCAGAGTGGTTCTGTCCACTGGTTGACAGGTTGATATCAGCAAATACTGAACTGGCTTTTACCAGAGAACTCTTTAAATAATGAGAGATGAGACAGGGTGATGTGTATTACGAAAGTTAATGCCGATTATGAATAATTATAGATTAACTTTTTCTTTATATTTCCTGCGTTCGGTAATGTTGCTTAGCATCATTTTAACAAGTGTTGGTTGTAATAATCAAAAGAGTAAAGAATTGGTTCTTCCTGTTGATTCCACGCAGTTTTCGCAATTGGCTTGTTATTATAAGGATATTAATTCCGATGATAATGTAATGGAGTTAAAATTATCAGGTGAATATAAAGAGAAAACTAAATTATTTAATCAACAGGAAATTAAGGTGCCGGTAAAAGGTGAGAATTTTCTTTCTCCGTATATTGGAGATGGTGTCCGTTATTATGAATTAGGATACTTTGAACATGATGGTAATACTTACAGATTGATAGTTTATAATAAAATTGGAGAGTCTGATACGTCATTGCTTAATGTGCAAATAAATAGTTACGATGCAAAAGGAAACCTGGTGGATGCTTTATTGCTTAGTAGCTTTTTTGCTTATGAAGATATCGTGCGTTTTTCTGATTTTGTCATCCGCCAGGATTACACAATAAGCATTGATAGTTATGTTATATATAGGTGGTATGAGGACAGCAAAGATGGTCATCTTGTAACTATAAAGTTTAAAGATCAGGCGCCTCAGATTTATATAAAGGAACAATATCAAATGGAAAATGGTCGGTTCAAATTGATATCCAGAAATGAAGTATCACAGGGTAAAAAAAAGAAGCGAGCGTTAAATATATCATGCTTACGACATTAATAATTGTAATGGAGGTGTTAAGGTAATATGGATATCAGGAAAGAATGAGAAACGTTATGAGAATTATAAATAGATTGTTAATTTCAACTGAACTCAGGTTAATCATAAAATTTCAGTTTCCGCGCCAGATTTATTCAACGCGCAAATAGTGCCCGTCGGCGCGGACATTTGCGCCAAAACCGCAGTCCACAAACGTATCGGTGCTGGCATCAATGGTTTCAGAAGAAAAAGCCAGCGAAATGTCGCAGTGAATGTCATCGCCTTCCCGAAGCGCCACGATGGTTTTATCGTTTTCCAGCGTTACCGCTGCGGAGAACTCGCCGATATTGGGGCCGAAGTAGATCCCCATTAAACCGAACCAGTAACCCTGAAAATTAACCTGATAGCGCGATGGGGTGGGTAATGCCTTCACGCTAAGCACGTTCCAGGAGGCGCGTCCGGCATAGCGCCAGTATTCACCCGCCGCAAAAACCGGTGGCGGCAGGGCCGATAGCTTATCTTTGATAAGTTTCAGGTTGTAGATCGACTTGCTATCATTCGGCCTTAGCATCAGCCAGGCGCGGGCTTTACGCCACTCGCCTTCGCGTATCCAGGTCAGCGCCACGTTGTTGTAGGCCGTCGCGATGGCGTTGTCGTCAAGGGCGCAGCTTTCGCTCCATGCGGCCTGCTGTTCAAAAGCGTCGCGCGCTTTGGCATATTTTTGGGTCTTGTAAAGCTGTTCGCCCTGGCTGGCCAAAACTGGAATTTTTGCGCAGTCGGCCTCGATCTGCTGCTCCGTAATTTCAGCCCTGGCGGTGGCGCAGAGTAGAAGCAGGGCGCAAAGAAATAGAGATTTTCTTTGTATTATCACTCCATTACACCATTGAGTTGACCTGTCCCGGCAGCTCTGAATTCGGGATGCGGACGGTATACCAGGCGAAACGAAAGCGTTTCCAGAAAGAATCGAAATGCAGGTGGTCCAGGCAGTCCATAACGATTTCATTATCCGGGTAAAGTGTGAAGGCAAAATGCGCCCAGCGTGCGCTTAGCTTCATATTAAACAGCGTTCGATCGTGTTTATTACCGTGCAGGCGCGATAGGGTCACCATAGCATGTAGCGTGCCTTTGTTGGCCTCTTGTTGCACCAGTTCCAGATGCTTATGCGCCAGCGTAATATCCTTCACTTCAAAAATATTCAGCAGGAACAAGCCCCAGGCCTCTTTATGCCCGAACTGATGCGCCAGCCAGAGATTATCGAGCAGTTCTTTTTCATAAGCGGAACGTTTTTCGGTATCAGGTTCTTGTTTACTCAGACGCTGGTTGCAGACGCCGATGCTGAAATGAATATTTTGCAGGTCATTTTCATAGTCGGTATAGCCTCCGTTATCTATTAATTTGTACGGGGTGCTCTCGCGCAGCGCTAACTGCTGGTGCAAAATCTCCGCCGCGCGCTGAAAATACCCTAACGCGATGGCAGGCTCGTAAGGTAGTAGGCCGTTGTTCTCTTTATTATTGTGTTCAAGGCCCAGCAGGTTTAGCGCGGCGGGTATATTTCTTTGTGCGCCCAGCTCTGCCAGCGGCACGAAATGTTCCGGGAGCCCGAACCAGTTGAAATTTTTAATCGCCGCCCGCCAGCTATGGTTATATTGAATGTCGGCGACGCTATCGAGCCAGGCGAGGCCTTGCGCCTCATCCTTTTCGAAACCCAATAACCCGGCGTACTGAAAGTAGCCACGACGGATTTTCGGCACTGCGAATTCCGTTTGCTGCGCATTCTGACAGAGAAAGTTATACATCCACCAGGTGTCAGGAAAATCGCGCAGGGCGAACTTTATCGTGTCATCAGAGAAGTAATTGTTGAGCTTAACTTTTTCCACGATCGAACGCTGAAGGGTTCGCCAGAGCGCGTCATTATCGTCCAGATCGCTATAGCAGACCCGAAGCCACTCCAGCGCGTTGTGGCGAGATTCCTGGATATGCGCTCGCAGGCTAATCTCTTCGGCTTTGGCGATAATACGTTCCTGTTCTGCCGGGGAGTCAACCTCTTTGATGCGCAGATCGCGGTGATCGTCCCACCAGATTAATAGCTCCAGATGTTCACGTTCTGCGGCAGAAAGGTGATCGCATACGCTTGATTCCAGAAATTCGCGGATTTCCTCGTGAGACCCTCTCCAGCGTGGCATACGAAACGGGATATATTCATCCAGCACGTAAAATGCCGTCGGGAAAATAGCCAGGCAGACGGCGAGCCAGTATTTTTGCCCGGCATCGTCATTGCACTCCGGCAGCACGGACGGGCGCGGCAAATTTGGGCAAACCGCGTCGGCAAACGACAGCCCGGAATGGGCCATCAGCGCGTCCACCTCCTGCGGTGAATGGCGATGATATTCAGCCAGATCTTCCATTAATGGCTGCCCGGCAACATCCGCGCCCACAAGGAACTCAACCAGCCAGTCGGGCTGGCCGAAGACTTTTGAGTTGGTGCTGGTCAGGGCCGCCGCCATCCACTGGCGCGGTTCACAGTCGATAGCATTGAGCGCGGCGATGACCATCCGTTCGTTGCAGGCGGCGGCGCAGATCCACATCGCTCGGGTGGTTTCTCTCGCCCAGCCATAGCTGCGGTAAAGCCACGCACGGTGATTCCAGTATTGCGCCTCGGCAAGCCAGGCGTGAGTGGAGCGGGGACGAGCGCGCAGCCAGTTTTTGATCAGCGCTAATCCTTGCGGCCCAGCCTCAACCAGCGTGTCCATATCGTAAAAAGGGTTGTCCATTTGATTCCAGGCGAAGAAATAGCGCTTTTCCGCTTCGCGGCTGGTAAAGCTCTCCGTCAGCGCCTGGTTGTAGCGTTCGTCCAGTTCGTCATAGCGTTCTTCGCGCAGCAGGCCGGGAATATCGGCGATATGCCATTCGCGTTGCCCGTCATTGAGGGGATTTTTGTGGTTGCACATCTCAAACATGGCGTTGAGCAGGCGGTCATCCTGTTCCATAAAGCGTCCTTTAAATCGGCTCGAAAATTTTGAATTCATTCCACGGCAGTTGTCGCCAGCGGCTGACAGGGTCTTGCAAATAATGGGTGGCTTCCTGTAAATCCCGTCCGGCAAGCGTTGTTGGCGTGTCACGTAGCGTGAGCCATACCCGGCGGGCGCGAACGTAGGCGGTGGCGTAATCCTCCCAGGAATCAAAACAGTCCTGAGCGCGCTGGGCGTTAAGTAATAACACCAGCCAGGCCTGATTTACGTCGCACCAGCCGAGCCCGGCGATACAGCGGGTCAGGAAGGCGGTGCGCATACAGTCGAAGGCCAGCGCGTCGCGGACCTGGCCCTGGGCCGCCAGATGATGATAAAACGTGCGCGGCGAGCTGCCGATGCCCGCAGGCCAGCGGCGTAAGATATCCTCGACCTTGTGGCGTAACGCCGCGCCGTCGAGGTTTTCGCTCAAGCCCAGCTCTTTTTTTACCTGCTGCGCCAGATAGCGGCGTTTGTCATCGTCAAGTTTGAAGACCAGCTCAACGCCTTTGATCGGTAGCCCGTTGCGCCGGACGAGGATATCAGCTAGCGCCAGCGCCCATTGCCGCCGTCGGGTATCGCGACGCAGATCCTTCAGGCGATCTTTTTCTTTCTCCTCGGCGATACGAGCCGCAATCAGCGGTTTGTTTTTTTTGTAGTTGCGCCAGCTAAAAAATAGGGCGGCAATAATAAGAACAATCCAGAACATTAGCGCTCCTCCCTGGTTGCAGAAAGATAGCGCGTGGTTTGTAGCGTCAGGCTTTCAATTTCGAAAGGTTCGCTACTGGTGTTTTTCCCGGCAAGCGTAGGGTGCCATTCATGTCGTGGAAACAGCATTTCCGCAGCCGTCGCCACGTTAGGATCAACAACCTGAAGGTAGCGTAGCGCCTCCGGGGCGCTGTGCAGCAGCAGCCACTGTAAAGCCACCGGAGGCGTAGGGAAGTGTTCCATTAAATGAAAATTGTCATGCAGCACATTGAGCAGAAAATTGAGGTCATGAATATGAGTAATAAATTTCCAACCTGAATATTCCGGCGTCGATTCATAAACTATTCCCATCCCTTCGCAATCAGCGTGGCGCTCAGGAAGTGGTTGCAGATGGCGTAACAGAGATAAAACATCGTTAGCATATTTCTTAATAGGATGGCGATTTTGCTTACCTTTAATCTGATCAATACTCAGGCCGTTATTACCAACCACCAGGCTTATTGTGACATGGGGAATATTATTGCCGTCGCGCAGGCTGAACAGGCGAAGTTTCTGTTGTTCAATTTGCCGGGCGTAGTAATCGCCGTAGCCGCCGGAAAGCGCGCCTTTATTATCAAAATCTCCGACGCAGTGTTGCATATGCCAGGATTCATACGCCATCTCACTGCGCAGGCCGGGGTTTGTTGCATCAAGCTCAACCAGCACACCGTTATTCACCGCCATCACCGGTTTTAGCGCCTCGCTGTTGGAGGGATACCAACCTTGTTCACGCAGGCGCTGCATTTTTTGATGCTCCGCTTCGCGCATTGCCAGCACGGTAAAGCAGTTGATGCGCTGTAGTTTAGTTTCCAGCCGCGAAAGAAATTCCACTAAATCTCTTTCCATTGCCACGAGTTGCGGGTGCTGAACGTTAAGGTAGTAAAAGCGCTCATCGCCACCCAGTTTTGGCGCCAGCCAGGCGGGGATTTCTGCATCCGCGCTAAAATAAACGGCATAATCGGCGACGGAGCGCACAGGGTAAACATGAGGAAAGTCACCAATGATCCAACGATAAAAATGGTTGCTTAACCAGCGCTGGATATTTTCGCTGTCGCCGCGTTGTTGGCTCCGGGAAAAAATAGACGATTTTACATTTGGCGCATTTATTATATTGCGTGGTTTATAGCGGTGAGATGACGTTTCTGTCATAAAAATCCATGTATAATTAAGCTGGTGTTATGTTTATGTATTTTTAGATTCACTTAATGAATTAATGCGCAATAAGTTTAAAAAACTACTCACAGTATATCGGTAAACTAAAAAGAGCGGCCAAATAATTTATTGTCCCCGATCGCGTTCGTCGTGGTTTTCGGGATACCGCTCGGCCAAAGGAAAGAGGACTGTGTGTTAATTCCGCCAGAATAGCGTTGGCGGAAAATATCGTCTTACGACCTTGTTATTGTTATGCTAATAATCATTATACCAGGCGACACGCATCCGCTTCCCAGCGATATCCCACCCCGTAGACCGCGCGGATAAATGACTGTTCGGCATCCAGCGATTCCAGCTTGCGGCGCAGGTTTTTAATGTGGCTGTCGATAGTACGATCGGTCACCACACGGTAGTCGTCGTAGAGGTGGTTTAACAACTGCTCGCGGGAAAAAACTTTACCCGGTTCAAGCGATAAGGTTTTTAGCAGGCGGAATTCAGCGGGGGTTAAATCCAGCGCTTTACCACACCAGGAGGCCTGAAAGCGGCTTTCATCAATCATTAACGGGCTTTCGGCATCCTGCTGCTGGAGTTCGCGCTGCGGTTTACAGCGGCGCAAAATGGTTTTCACGCGGGCCACGACTTCGCGTGGGCTGTAAGGCTTACAGATATAATCATCGGCGCCGATTTCCAGCCCAAGCAGCCGGTCGATCTCTTCGATTTTGGCCGTGACCATCACAATGGGGATGTCGGAAAAACGGCGAATCTCCCGGCATAGCGTCAGACCATCGGTACCCGGCAGCATCAGATCCAGCAGGATCAGATCCGGCGGCGTTTGACGCACATACGGCAGTACCTTGTCGCCATGATTGATGAGCGTGGGGGCGTAACTCGCCGCGCGTAAGTAGTCAATAAGCAGCTGTCCCAGCTTCGGTTCATCTTCAACAATCAAAATGCGCGGCGTGTTTTCATCAATGGGTAATTCAGTCATACTTCTCTCTGTAAATCGCGATCCAGCGGTAACTCTACTGTAATGCTAACCCCGCCAAAAGGCGAATGAGCGGCGTGAAGATGGCCGTTATGCGCGTGTACAATATTGACGCATATCGCCAGCCCCAGTCCAGAACCGCCGCTGGCGCGGTTACGGGACACTTCCGTGCGGTAAAAACGGTCAAAAAGCTTTTGTAACTGTTCATCGCTGACGCCCGGTGCAGAATCGGCAAAGGTCAGGAATAATGATTTGTCGCGTTGTTCGGCGGAAATATGCAGGCCGCCGCCGCTGTCGGTGTAGCGCAAACTGTTTTCCAGCAGATTATTAAACAGTTGCATCAGGCGATCCGGGTCGCCGAAGACGGTCATGCTATCCGGCAACGCGTAATGTAGCGTTAGCCCCCGGCTGGTAAAGCGCTCTCTGAACGCGCCGCCAGCGACTTCCAACAGGGGGACAAGATCGACGGTCGTTTTTTGGTAAGCCAGCGCGCCTTCGTCAGACAACGACAGCTGATGCAGGTCGTCAACCAGTTTGGTAAGCGTACCGACTTCCGCCTGTAGCGAGGTAACCGATTCTGGCGTGAACTGGCGAACGCCATCCTGAATGGCTTCCAGTTCGCCGCGCAATACCGCCAGCGGCGTGCGCAGTTCGTGGGAAATATCCGCCATAAAGTCGCGGCGCATCTGCTGGTTTTTTTCCAGCGTGCTGGCAAGCTGGTTAAAGTCCTGCGCCAGTTTTCCCAGTTCATCAGCGCTGGTTGGGGTCACGCGCGTGGTAAAATCCCCCGCCGCCAGTCTGTGCGTACCCTCGACCAACCGTTTGACCGGGGCGAGCAGGCCACGCGCCAGCAAAAATGTCGCCAGCGCGGCCAGCAAGGTTGATAACGCCACGATCATCCAACTGGCGCGCCGCTGCTGCATATCAAAATTAATATCCGTATTGCGCGTCAGCCGCTCGACAGGCGAGGCGATAATCGCGCCGACTTCGACGCCATTGACCAGAATGGGGCGGCGAGTACCGTCATGCGGCACCGGACCGCGTGGGCCGACCAGCACCCGGCCATTTTGATCGACGACCCAGAATTGGGTGCGCCAACCGTGCGGCGGCATACCGGGGCCGGGTTTATCGCGGTCGTTGTCATGCTCAAATGAACGCAAAATCTGGAAAACGAAGCGATCGTTGTTGCGTAAAAAACGCCAGTTACCGTGTTGCTGGTACTGGTCGCCCAGCGCATCGCCCAGCATTTGTAGCCGCTGCTCGTTGCCGTGTTTGATATAGTCAATAAATCCGCGTTCAAAACTGACGCGCACGGCCCAATGCATACTGATCAGCAGCACGATGCAGGTGGCGAAAATCGCCAGAAACAGCTTGCCGGTGATTCCGGGCCGCCAGACTTTCATTACAGGCTCCTTTTACGCCGTGAAATGACCATGTTTTGCTGTGTATCGTTCGGCACGCGGGCAAAAATTATCGCCGGTAGCGCGATAATAACCGCCATACATAACCAGGTGTACATAAAGACGTGATGTGTGGCGCTACTGTCTATCCCGATATGCTGTTGGCCAAACATACCCAGCAGCATTCCGGCAATAGTGACGCCGATACTCATCGAGAGCTGCATAATCATCGATAATAAGCTATTGCCGCTGCTGGCCAGCGTATCGGGAAGGTCTTTTAGCGTTAAGGTATTCATGGAAGAAAAGCGCGCCGAGTTCACCATTCCCTGCAAAAGTAGTACCAGCGGCAGGAGATAATACCAGCCGAGCAGCGCGACCGACATAAACAACAGGCTAACCAATGCCAGTCCGAGCGTGGTCGCCACCAGAACCCGACGATAGCCAAAACGGTTAACTATCTGCACCACAATCCGCTTCATTCCCATGCTGCCCAACACCATGGGGATCATCATCAAACCGGCATGAAACGGTGAAAAACCAAGACCAATTTGCAAAAAGACCGGCGTCATAAACGGCAGCATACCGCTGCCGATACGCCCGGCAAAACTGCCCAGCAACCCCAGTGAAAACGTGGGCGTGCGGAACAATCGCAGGCTGAATAACGCGCCTGAGTTTTTTTTAGCATGGAAGAGATAGAGCAGAATGGCTGCCGCGCCGCCCGCAGCAAGTCCGGCTAATGTCCAGGGCGAGATCCCCATGCTTTTACTACCGTCCAGCGCTAGGGTGAGTACCGCCATGCCGATAGCTAACAGCAGGAACCCCGGCAGATCAAAGCGCCGGGTCTCTATGGTGTAGTTTGGCATCAGCATAAAGGTTGCCATAGCGCCGACAATTCCCACCGGGATATTGATCAGAAAGATCCAGTGCCATGAAGCATATTCCACCAGCACCCCGCCCAGCGCGGGGCCGAGTAACGGCCCGATCTGTCCCGGTAGGGTGACGAAGGTCATCGCCGCCATATATTGCGCGCGCGGCACGATTTTCATGACCGTCAGGCGTCCGACCGGCACCATCATCGCGCCGCCTACGCCTTGTAAAACCCGCGCTAATACCAGTTGATTAAGCGTGCCGGAAAGGGCGCAAAACAGCGAACCCAGCGTGAACAGCACAATGGCGGCAAAGAAGATATTACGCACGCCGATTTTATCTGCCAGCCAGCCGCTGGCGGGGAGCATCACGGCGACGGTAAGAACATATGACACCACTACCATGTGCATATGCAGCGGGCTTTCCCCCAGGCTTTTCGCCATGGAGGGCAGCGCAGTGTTGACGATGGTGGTATCCAGCGACTGCATAAAAAAGCCGAATGCCACAATCCAGAGTTGCCAGCGGGTGTTGTCAGGAAGTTCTGTCATATCTCTACTACCGGTTTGCTATTTTTACGCGAAAAACGCAGCCGCAGACGGTCGAAAAAGAGGTACACCACCGGCGTGGTATAGAGCGTCAGGAGCTGGCTCATGACCAAACCGCCGACAATGGTTATCCCCAACGGCTGCCGTAATTCCGAACCGTCTCCGCCAGATAACACCAATGGCAGTGCGCCGAACAGCGCCGCCAGCGTGGTCATCATTATTGGACGGAAGCGTAACAAGCAGGCCTGGAAAATGGCTTGTTCCGGCGTCAGGCCGCCGCTTCGTTGCGCTTCAAGCGCAAAATCGACCATCATAATGGCGTTTTTCTTCACAATGCCAATTAATAGCATGATCCCTATCAGGGCGATTAGGCTGAAAGGGGCATTGAAGAGCTCCAGCGCCAGAAGCGCCCCAACGCCTGCCGATGGCAGAGTAGAGAGAATGGTCAGCGGATGGACGTAGCTTTCGTACAGTATCCCCAGCACAATGTAGACGGTAGCGATCGCCGCCACTATCAAAACAAGCTGTGAATTCATGGTCTGCTGGAAGACTTGCGCCGTTCCGGAAAAACTGCCGCGTACCGTCGGGGGGACGCCAAGCTGCGTCATGGTGCGATTAATGGCCTCCGTCGCCTGCGATAACGATGTGCCGGTCGGCAGGTTAAAGGCAATCGTGGACGCCGCGGAAAGTCCCTGATGGTTCACCGACAGCGGCGCATTGGCGGGCCGCCATTGGGCGAAATAAGAGAGGGGGATCGCTTTTCCGTCACGGTTGATAACGAACATTTTCTCCAGCGCGCTGATATCCTGGCTATAGCGCGGATCGACTTCCATCACCACTTTATACTGGTTCATCGGCTGATAAATGGTGGAAATTTGCCGCTGGCCGAAAGCATTATTTAACAGACTGTTTGCGGCCTGAACATCAATACCCAGCCGTGACATGGTGTCGCGGTCGTAGATAAGGTTCATCTCCGCGCCGTTATCCTGCTGATCGGAGTTTACGTCCGCCAGTTGCGGCAGGGCCGAGAGCGCTTTGCGTATTTTCGGCTCCCATTCGCGCAGCGCCGCCAGAGAGTCAGACAGCAATGTGTATTGATAACTGGCGTTAGCCTGCCGCCCGCCGACGCGAATATCCTGTACCGCCATCAGAAACAGCCTGGCGCCGGGTTCTTTTGCCAGTTTGACCCGCAGTCGATCAATGATTTGCTGCGCCGTCTCTTTGCGTTCGCCGCGCGGCTTCAGCGTAATAAACATCATGCCGCTATTCACCCGCGAGCCGCCGGTAAAACCAGTGACATTATTCACCGCCGGATCGTCGCGAATAATTTTCATAAAATCCTGTAGCTTGCCGCGCATGGCCTGGAAAGAGATGCTCTGGTCAGCCTGAATACCGCCCATCAACACGCCGGTATCCTGCTCCGGAAAGAATGTTTTAGGGATGGCGATATAAAGCCAGATGTTCAGCGCAACGGTGCCAAGAAAAACCACACCGACAAGACGCGTATGGTTAAGCACCCATTTTAACGACGTGCCGTAACCCTGTTGCAAAGCTACCAGCAGACGGCCAACGCCCCGTTTACGCGGTTGGGTGCGCGGTTTGCTTGATTTAAGCATCCAGCCGCACATCATCGGCGTCAGCGTGAGCGAGACCACCAGCGAAATGCCAATCGCCACCGAGAGGGTAACGGCGAATTCCCGTAATAATCGCCCTGGCAGACCGCCCATTAACAGCAGCGGCAGAAATACCGCCACCAGCGACAGACTCATGGAGATGACCGTAAACCCGACTTCCCGCGTACCCTGTAATGCCGCCTGCAAAGGTTTCATTCCCGCCTCCAGATGGCGGGCGATATTTTCCAGTACCACAATGGCATCATCAACGACAAATCCGGTCGCGATAGTCAGCGCCATCAGCGACAGATTGTTGAGGCTGAAGCCGCACAGATACATGGCGGCGAAGGTGCCGATGAGCGAAACGGGAACGGCGACGGCGGGGATTAGCGTGGCGCGCCCGGAACGCAGGAATAAAAACACCACCAGGATCACCAGCGCGACAGAGATAGCCAGCGTCTCTTCTACCTCTTGCAGCGACGCGCGAATCGTCGGCGAACGATCCTGGGCGATTTGTAAATCGATAGCGGCGGGGATCATTGCCCGCAGTTCCGGCAGTTTTGCCCGGATGCCGTCGACCGTCTGAATAATATTGGCCTCCGGCAGCTTGCGGATCATCAACAAAATAGCGGGTTTAGCGTTCGTCATCCCGGCGTTACGGACATCCTGCACCGAGTCGGTGACGTTGGCGACGTCGCCCAGGCGTACCGCCGCGCCGTTGTTATAGTGAATAATCAGCGGCTGGTATTCGGCGGCGGTTTTCAGTTCGTCGTTGGTCTGGATTTGCCAGCGGTGGACGCTATCTTCAATTGCGCCTTGCGGTCGGCGTACGTTGGCGCTGTCGATCGCTTCGCGGACCTCATCCAGCGAGACGCCCTGGTTAAAGAGCGCCTGCGGGTTTAAGCCTACACGTACTGCGGGCAGGGAGCTGCCGCCGACGTCAACATCGCCGACGCCGTCAATTTGCGCGATGGTTTGCGCCAGTTGGGTAGAGGCGAAATCATACAGTTTGCCCTGTGACCAGCTCTCCGAGGTGAGCGTTAAAATCATAATCGGCGCGTCGGACGGGTTGGCCTTGCGATAAGTCGGGCGGCTGGGCATTCCGCCTGGCAACAAGCTTTGCGCGGCGTTAATGGCGGCCTGCACGTCGCGCGCCGCGCCGTTAATATCACGATCGAAATTAAATTCGAGAATAATGCGCGTACTGCCGAGCGAGCTGCTGGAAGTCATTTCATTGACGCCTGCAATGCGTCCCAAAGAACGTTCCAACGGCGTCGCCACCGACGAAGCCATGGTTTCCGGCGAGGCGCCCGGTAGCGAGGCGCTAACCATAATCACCGGGAAATCGACCTGCGGCAGCGGGGCGACCGGCAGCAGACGAAAGCCCAGAATGCCGCACAGCGTAATGGCGGCGGCAATCAAAATGGTGGCGACCGGGCGGTAGATGAAAAGGGCGAAAAAGCGCATCTACGCCTCCTCTTTATGGCGCGGAAAGCGACTTTTCACGTACAGCGACAGGCGGTCAAACAGGAGATAAATCACCGGTGTGGTAAACAGAGTTAATACCTGGCTGACCAGTAGGCCGCCCACCATCGCGATCCCCAACGGGCGACGTAATTCCGCGCCAACGCCGGTACTCAACATTAATGGCAATGCCCCGAGCAACGCCGCCAGCGTGGTCATCAGAATCGGTCGAAAACGCAGCAGACAGGCCTGGAAGATAGCGTCGCGCGGGCTCATCCCCTGTTCGCGTTCGGCGGCGAGGGCGAAGTCAATCATCATGATGGCGTTTTTCTTCACGATGCCGATCAGCAAAATAATGCCGATAATGGCGATAATATCGAGCTCGCTACCAGCGATGATCAGCGCCAGCAGCGCACCGACGCCCGCCGTAGGCAGCGTTGAGAGAATCGTGATCGGATGGATAAAACTCTCATACAGCACGCCGAGCACGATATACATCGCCACCACGGCGGCGACAATAAGCCAGACGGTGCTGCCCAGCGCCGCCTGGAAGGCGAGCGTACTGCCCTGAAACTGCGTTGTAATATCCGCTGGCAGGGCGAGCGTTTTTTCCGTATCGAGAATCGCCTGCACCGCATCGCCGAGCGAATAGCCCTCCGGCACGTTAAACGAAAATGTCGTGACCGGGAACTGATCTAAATGATTGATGGAGAGCGGAGCGAAGCGCTGCTCAATGCGGGCAATCGCGCTGAGCGGTACGGTGCCGCCGTCGCGGCTCGTCAGGCGAATCGTCTCCAGCGCCGCCAGGCCCGGTGTGCTGGCGGTATTATGTTCCAGCACGACGCGGTACTGGTTCGCCTGGGTATAAATCGTTGAAATCAGGCGTTGTCCGAACGCGTTGTAGAGCGCGTTATCCACATCCGCCATGCTGATACCCAGACGGCTGGCGCTGTCGCGGTCGACATTCACCCAGGCCGCTAATCCTCGATCTTGCCAGTCGCTGCTTACCTCAGAGAGCTGTGGTAACGACTGTAGCGCGTTCTGCAGTTTTGGCACCCAGTGGCTGAGCGCATCGAGCGTCGTGGCCTGCAGGGTAAACTGATACTGCGTGCGGCTGACCTGCGTGTCGATGGTTAAATCCTGCGTCGGCTGGAGATACAGCGCCACGCCGGGAATCGTCGCCACGGCGGTTTGCAGCCGGGAGATCACCTGCTGCACGCGGTCATCACGCGCATCCAGCGGCTTGAGGTTAATTTGCAGGCGCGCGCTATTGAGCGTGGGGTTAGCGCCGTCTACGCCAACAAAAGTCGTCAGGCTTTGCACCGCCGGGTCCTGTAATATCCGCTCCGCCACCTGGCGCTGACGTTGCGCCATACTGGCATACGATGACGATTGCGGCGCCTGCAGCGTCCCCTGGATAATGCCGTTATCCTGTACCGGAAAGAACCCTTTCGGGATGACTATCCACAGCATAACGCTGAGCAGGAGCGTGGCGAATGCCACGCTCAATGTAAGCCACGGATGGTTGAGCACTTTCGCTAATCCGCGTCCGTAGCTGGCGATCACGCGGTCAAACATCCGCTCGCAGGCGCGGGAAAAGCGGTTTTGTTTACGCAGAGATTGCTGGCTGAGCATACGCGCGCACATCATGGGCGTGAGCGTCAAAGAGACGACGGCGGAGATTAAAATCGCTACCGCCAACGTCACCGCAAATTCGCGGAACAGTCGACCAACAATATCGCCCATAAAGAGCAACGGGATCAGCACCGCAATCAGTGAAAAGGTGAGGGAAATAATGGTAAAGCCGATTTCGCCCGCGCCTTTGAGCGCCGCCGCCAGCGGTTTTTCTCCTTTTTCGATGTAGCGCGAGATGTTCTCGATCACCACAATCGCATCGTCCACCACGAAACCCGTGGCGATAGTGAGCGCCATCAGCGTCAGGTTATTAATGGAAAAATCCAAAAACACCATCACCGCAAAGGTGCCGATAAGCGACAGCGGTACGGCGACGCCGGGAATAATTGTGGCGGGAATATTACGTAAAAACAGATAGATAATCATGACGACCAGCGCGATCGCCAGCATCAGTTCAAACTGGGTATCGCGCACGGAAGCGCGAATATTGGTGGTGCGATCGGACAGGACCGTGACCTTCACCGATTTCGGCAGGCTTTCGGTAAGCTGGGGCAGCATCTGGCGAATGCTGTCCGCTGTCGCAATGATATTGGCGCCAGGCTGGCGTTGAACGTTCATCACGATAGCCGGCGCTTGATTCGCCCATGCGCCGAGCCAGCTATTTTCCGCCCCCTGTTCGACGGTGGCGACATCGCCCAGCCGTACCGGCGCGCCGTTTTGATACGCGATGATAAGCCTGCGGTATTCGTCGGCAGACTGCATCTGATCGTTAGCAGAAAGCGTCACCGCCCGTTCGGGGCCATCCAGACTGCCTTTCGCCGAGTTGACGTTGGCGCCGGTAATTGCGGTACGGACCGTTTCGCTGGTCAGACCGAGCGCGGCGACAGCCTGAGCATTCAGTTTTACGCGTACCGCAGGGCGCTGCCCGCCGGCAAGCGTCACCAGTCCGACGCCGGAGACCTGCGAGATCTTCTGCGCCACGCGGGTTTCTACCATGTCCTCTACCTGGGTCATCGGCATCGCGTTTGAGGTGACGGCAAGCGTCATAATCGGCGGGTCCGCCGGATTGACTTTGCTATAAATCGGCGGATTCGGCAGGTCGGAAGGCAATAAATTGGTGGCTGCGTTAATCGCCGCCTGTACTTCCTGCTCGGCAACGTCCAGCGGCAGCGTCAACTGAAACTGTAGCGTTACCACCGACGCGCCGCCGGAGCTTTGCGACGACATCTGCTTCAGTCCTGACATCTGGCCGAACTGGCGCTCAAGCGGCGCGGTGACGGCGGAGGTCATGACATCCGGGCTGGCGCCAGGGTAGAGCGTAACAACCTGAATAGTGGGGTAGTCGACCTCCGGCAAAGCGGCGACGGGCAGGAAGCGATAGCCGATAATCCCGGCGAGTAAAATCGCCGCCATCAGCAGAGTGGTGGCCACGGGGCGCAGAATAAACAGACGCGAAGGGCCGCCCGTGCTGCCCGGAGGTAATACCTGCATCAGGCGCGCGCTCCTTTTTGACCTTCATGGCGGGAAGGGGATTTTTCATCCGCCATGGTGGTTTGCGGCTCAACGACCTCGACTTTTGCGCCTTCCGTCAGCCGATCAATACCATCGGTAACGACGCGATCGCCTGCCGACAAGCCTGCGCTGATCACCACGTTTTGGTTATCCTGAATACCGATTTTTACCCGCTTCTTGCTGACGTTATTTTCGTCGTTCAGCACCCACACAAAGTGGCCCTCATTGCCCATTTGCACCGCCGCGGCAGGCACCACAACGGCATTTTGTTCGGTATCGACCAGCATCCGGGCGTTCACAAATTGATTGGGGAACAGCGTATCGTCCTGATTGGTAAAGCGCGCTTTAATTTTGATCGTTCCCGTCGTGGGATCAATCTGGTTGTCCAGACTGAGCAACACACCTTCGCTCAATTTGTGCGAGTTAGTCCGATCCCAGGCTTCTACGACCAGCGCTTTCCCCGCTTTCTGTGCCTGAACTACGGTCGCGATATCGCTTTCCGGCAGAGTAAAAATGAGATCAATCGGGTGCGTTTGCGTAATGACGACAATACCGGCGGTATCGCTGCTGGAAATCTGGTTGCCGACATCCACCTGTTTCAGACCCACGCGTCCCGAGACCGGGGCCGTGATACGACTCCAGTCGAGCTGTAACTGCGCGCTGGCGACATTGGCTTCATCCGCTTTAATGGTTCCCTGGGTTTCGTTGACCAGCGCCTGTTGCGCATCCAGTTCCTGACGGGAAACCAGATTGGTTTTTGCCAGTTGCTGATAGCGCGCCAAATCACGACGCGCATTCGCCAGCGTAGCGTTATCTTTCGCCAACTGTCCCTGAGCCTGTGCCAGGGCGACCTTAAACTGGCTGGGATCGATTTGCGCCAGCAGATCGCCTGCGTTGACCTGCTGACCTTCCTGAAAGTGCAGGGCGATGAGTTGACCGTCCACGCGGCTACGCACCGTAACGGTATTCGCTGCGGTCACGGTACCCAGCCCGCTCAGATAGCGCGGTACGGCTTGCGTGGTCGCGGTCGCGGCCTGTACCGGCGCCAGAGGGCCGTCGCGCATACCGCGGCGACCTGCGGCGGCGGTATGCGGCGCTTGCGCGGCGACGCCCGGCGCGGCGGTCGGGCTTTCGCTACGGCTATGCCAGAACCATAATGCGGCGGCTACTACAACCCCAATCGCTATTGCCCAGCGGAAAGTATTACTGCCTTTCATCGGTATAAGTTTCTCATCCTGAAACGTTTTGCGGAATGTTGCTCCCTCTATTGTAGTCAGCAGGGAAGGGAGAAAAATGGAGGAATTATGGAACACGGTCGGGATTATTCTGAATGGCGACCCGCTTTGCGAGGCGCTACGCAACTCTCATCGGTGAAAATCGTTAACGCGCCGGAGTGCGGTAAAGTGGCGGCACGGCAATAAAGGTAAGCCACCGATTTCAGCAGGACGCTGAAACGGGAAAGCCCCTCCCGAGGAAGGGGCCAAAATAAGGAAAGGGTTATGATGAAGGTAGTCATCATACTGGTGATACTCTTAGTGATTAGCCTACCAGCTTACTAAGACACCAGGGGGAGGAGGAATCCTCCCTTACCCTCACTCCTGACGTTAAGCCACATCAAGAATAATGTCAATCCATCAGCGCTGGGCTTGCGAGGCGCTTAGCGGAAAACGACCTCCGCCCAGCGCGCCAGTCCTGCGGTGACGGAGCCGAAATCATCGCCGCCAGCGACGGGTATGCCCGGTAACTGTTCGGAAAGCGCTTTTTTAATCAATGGCGAACGGGCGCTGCCGCCGGTCAGATAGATGACATCCGGTTTTTCCTGCGCGCTGTCCAGCGCCAGTTGCACCTGTTCCAGAATACGCGCCAGCGGTTGATCCAGCGCCGCTTCCAGTCCTTGCTGGCTGATAGCGACCGCCAGGTCGTCGCTGATAAATGGCAGCCTCGCCGTAACATCCGCCTGGCCGGAAAGGGCGATTTTGCTCTCTTCCGCGCAGCGTACCAGGCGGTAACTAAGTCGCTGGCGCCAGACCTTGAGCAGCAACGCGACCTTGTCTGCTTCACGCGCGTTGCGAACCAAATCGTTCAACAGACGACCATTCGCGCTACTGTAAAAATCGCTTTGCGCCGGGACGTCGTTAATCGCCACGGCGTTCCACCACGGCAGCACCGGCAGGGCGATGCCTTTTTCGGTTTCGCCGCCCATGCCCAGCAAAGGCATCAGATTTTTAAAGGCCAGCGCGATATCCAGATCGTTTCCGCCCACGCGGCAACCGCTGTGCCCCAACAGGCTGTTTTCACGATCGGCGCGCTGACGCCACTGCGGCCCCATCAGCAGCATGGAGCAGTCGGTGGTGCCGCCGCCAATATCCACGACCAGCACACGCTTCTCTTCCCGCAGCGTAGCCTCGTAGTCCAGGCCCGCCGCAACCGGTTCATACTGGAATACCACCTCCTGAAAACCGGCGCGTTTTGCCGCCCGCTCCAGAATACCCTGCGCCTGGCGGTTCGCGTCATCGCCACCGAGTCCCTGAAAGTTGATCGGGCGACCGATCACCGCCTGGGTAATGGCCTCCGGCAATTGGCTGTGCGCCGTATGACGAATATGTACCATCATGGCGCAGACCAAATCTTCAAACAGCGCGACCTGCTGCGGTTTCAGGCCGCTGGCGCCTAAAAAGGATTTCGGCGATTTGACAAACCAGACCTCCTGGGGATCGTCAATATAGTGCGCCAGCGACGCCAGACCAAACTGTACGCTTTGCGCGCCAACCTCAATATCTTCCTCGCGGTTGTAGCGTATCGCGCGGCGTAGCAGCGCCTGGGTTTCTTCGTCCGTTGCCGGCACATCATGATGGCGATACAGCCACTCGCTCACCGCTTCGCGCGTCGGCGCGCACAGCATAGACGGCAGTAATGCGCTGTTATTCTCCATTGTCAGCAACTGTGGATGCCCGTCGCGCATAATGGCAACCGAGCAGTTTGCCGTACCGTAATCAAATCCTATAAACACCTTAAAATCCCCATGCCAGTGAAGAAGGGGCGTGACTTTAGCGAAATGTCGTCGCGGCGACAACTGGAATATGAAAGCAAGGCGTTACGTGCGATTAGCGTTTATGCTGAAAGGTCAAATAAAGGAGAAAAGTATGTTTACCCTGAGCTGGCAGCCGCCTTACGACTGGTCGTGGATGTTGGGCTTTCTTGCCGCGCGTGCGGTGGACGGCGTGGAAACGGTAGGCGAGGGCTTTTATGCGCGCAGCCTGGTGGTGGGCGAGCATCGCGGACTGGTCAGCGTGAGACCCCATCAGCCCACCCACACTGTGCAGGTTAGCGTGAGCGCCGGATTACTTCCCGTCGCGCCGGCGTGTCTGGCGAAGGTTTCGCGTCTGTTTGATCTTGACTGCCAGCCCGCGCAGGTTGCCGCCGTGCTGGGGCCACTGGGCGAGGACAGACCGGGGCTGCGTTTACCGGGATCGGTTGATACGTTTGAACAAGGCGTGCGGGCGATACTGGGGCAACTGGTGAGTGTCGCGATGGCGGCAAGGTTGACGGCGAAAGTGGCGCGCCGCTATGGCGAGGCGTTGCCGGATGCGCCCGATTATGTCTGTTTTCCCGGTCCGGAAACGCTGGCGTTGGCCGATCCGCTGGCGCTTAAAGCTCTGGGGATGCCGCTGCGGCGCGCCGAAGCGCTGATTCATCTGGCGCAGGCGACACTGGCGGGAAAACTGGCGCTCGCCGCGCCGCCGGATATTGAGCAGAGCGTTAAAAATTTACAAACGTTTCCGGGAATTGGCCGCTGGACGGCGAACTATTTCGCCCTGCGCGGTTGGCAGGCAAAAGATATCTTTTTACCCGATGATTACTTAATTAAGCAGCGCTTCGCCGGGATGACGGCCGCGCAGATCCGTCGCTACGCGGAGCGCTGGAAACCGTGGCGTTCCTACGCGCTACTGCATATCTGGTATACCCACGGCTGGCAACCGTCAATGGATAGCGAAATAGCTGGTATTCAGTAATAAATCCAGCGGTTGCGCTTCGGCGATAGTGTCGCCATAAATCAGATCCACGCCAATACGGGAGAGCGTATCCAGCACCTGTGGGTTTTGTACCGGCCCGGCGAGCGTTTTGATGTCCAGATGCTGGGCGTGTCCCTGGATGATCGAGGTCAGCATTTCATCCATTAAACTTTCATGAATGTTGGCGATAAGGTCGCTATCCAGCAGTAAATAATCGACGATATGCGGGGGCAGTAAATTAAACAGCTGTAAATCGCGCCCGACATGGCTGAGAATCACCTGGCAGCCGCGTTGCCGCAGTTTTCGCAGAGTCGCAGCGGTGGTCTGCGCCTGCTTAACGATAACGTCAGCCGGGATAATCAGGTGTAATAACCGTGGCGGCAGTGGACTATGCTCCAGTTGTTCCAGCAGCTCATCAATAAGGGTCGCGCTGTATAATCCCGCAGCGGACAGCGGCAGCGCAACGCTTAATCCCTTGCTGGCGACGGCGGTCGCCGCATGGCGGAAAAACTCATGGAATACCCGTCGGTCAAGCGCGTGATGCAGCGCGGAGTCGGCTAACCCTGCCCGGAACGCGCGCTCTTCCATCACTTCCCCTTCGCTGGTCCACAGCCTGAGTGAGACCAGCCAAAAGCTGGTGGACTCCGGCGTACGCGGCGGCGCGACGTTTCTGGCAAGCATCAGCAGGTGGTTATTTTTAATCATATGCCACTGTTCTTCCAGCGGCATCATTCCCTTTGAGGAGGTTAATGCGTGCTGCGGTTCGTACACGGTCAGACGGCCTCGACCGCTATTTTTCGCGGCGTAGCAGGCAATATCGGCCTGAGACACGACCTCTGTGAGCTGGCAGTTATGTTCATTTATCATTGTGATCCCGGCGCTGGCGCCGATCCGATGCAGGCGTCCTTCCCACATAAAGTGATACTCATTAACGGCGTTGATAAGCCGCGTCACGATAAAGCGCGCGCTGTCACTATTACAATCCGGCAGCAACAGGCCAAACTCATCGCCACCCAGACGGGCCAGAAGATCGCCGGATCGAAGCATACTGAGCATCAGTGACGCGAGTTCGCGCAATAAGGCATCGCCGGCGGCATGCCCCGCGCTGTCGTTAACCGCTTTAAAACGGTCCAGATCGATAAACACCAGCGCATGATGTTGAGGCGATTCCTGTATTGTTTGCAGGCGCTGTTGAAGCTGTTTTTCAAAACTGGCGCGGTTGGCAAGATGGGTTAGGGCGTCATGCGTTGCGCTGTAGCTGAGCTGGCGTAACATTTTTCGTGATTCGGTAACGTCCTGGATAACCAGAACCGAACCAATCTTATCGCCATCAAGCGTACTGAGCGGCGTGATACTATAATGAATATCGTAGCTGCCGCCGTTATGACAATGGAGCACTATCTCCTGTTCCATGTCCGATCGCGACCTGTCGGCGCGATAAATATCCTCCAGCAGCGGCCCCTTATTACCTGACGTAATGCGCAGAACCGTTAATAATGGCGCGCCTAAAGCATCCTCTTGCCGCCAGCCGCTCATCTTCTCGGCGATCGGGTTCATAAAGGTGATATTCATCGCGACATCAATACACACCACCGCTTCTCCGATAGAGTCAAGCGTGATGTGCAACCGTTCTTTTTCCTGAAACAGCGCCTCGTTCGCCTGTGTAATTCGCTCCATCAACCGCTGGTTTTCCTGCTCGCTTTGCTTGAGATCGTTAATATCTTCAATCTGAGCAATAAAATAGAGAGGTTGATTGTCTTTATGACGAACCAGCGAGACGGCCAGCAGCGCCCAGACGACATCGCCGTTGCGGGTGTAGTAGCGTTTTTCCATGGAATAGCTGTTGATGTCGCCGCGCACCAGCATGTTTAGCTGTTCAAGGTCGTTATTCAGGTCTTCCGGCCAGGTCAATTGCTGAAATGTCATCGTGCGTAATTCATCCTGGCTATAGCCAAGAAAATGGCTCAGAGATTTATTGACCTGTAGCCACTGACCCTCCGTACCGACCAGCGCCATACCAATGGCGGAATACTCCATCGCGTTGCGAAAGCGGGATTCGCTCTCGGTGATATGTTTACGCTCCGTGCGAAACGCGTACATCACCATCGTCATCATATTGGCAGGCAGCAGGATCATTAAAAAAGGCAGCCACGGCATATTGACCATCACGTCGGTTTTCGGCGTGGCGAGCAGCGTGGGGTCATTGGCCAGCATGAGCGAGACCACGATAACGGTAGCTAAAAAAATTAAAAACGCCTCCATTCGCGGCAGGCGCACCGCACTCCACATCAACAGGACGATAACGCACGTAAACGGCCACGGAATATAGCGCATAGCGAGCCAGCTTAGCGCCAGCGTAATGACCAGCGTCAATAGCGTTTCCAGCAACAGATGCGGGTCGCGATGACGCAACAGATAGTGTGGTTTAAACAGTAAACCTAACGGCACCAGCGTCAGCGCGCCGATGGCTTCCGATAATACCCAAATCAGAAACGCTTTCGAGGCGACCGCTTCCGGCGCTATTAGCCAAAATAACAGGCCGCCGAGTAGCGGCGGAATCACGGCGCTGCCGATAGCCAGACGAAACCAGTCATTCAAATTTTGTAAGGGGTTGTAGCTGGGGAGCAGTTTTCGCAGCAGTATCGCGCCAGTGGCCGCCTCGATAATATTTATTGCCGTCCAGCTAAAGTTAAGCGAGGCGGCAGGAAATAAAGTCAGTGAGGCGCCGATGCTGCCGAGCGAGCAGGCGACCGCGATCCCTGGCCACAGACGGCCCGCATGGCGGTAAAACGCGACCATCATAATGGAGGTGGGGAACCACAGCGGCGCGAGTTGGGTGCCGACACGCGATAATACGAGCGAAAAGAGCGTAAAGACAAACGCGACCAGGCCTAAACTGACCAGACGCAATAGCGGGTGGGGGACGGTAACGAAAACATGTTGGGATGGTTTACTCATTACCACTCTATCCGAATCGCCGGTAACGTCGCGGAATACCGGACGCGTCAGTTTACTCTGTGATTATGCTAGTATAAACGCGTAATGATTTATACGCTGGCTGAATATAAATTGTGGCTCCCGGCGTATTCCTCCTCCAGACGGGTCGATAAAACCGCTGCCCGCGTTAAAACTGAACGCTTTTACGTCGCGACGTCGAATGCGCCGCCAACAAATTTACCGTGGCATAGCGCCGGACTGGTATCGCGCTGCTGAAATCCCTATAATTGCCGCGTTTGGCGTTTCGGCGCCCCCCTTCCTTACATCCAGGTTAATCAGGTCGCTAAATTTATGACTGATCAGTCTCATCAGTGCGTCATTATCGGTATCGCTGGCGCATCGGCTTCCGGCAAGAGTCTTATTGCCAGTACCCTTTACCGCGAATTGCGTGAACAAGTGGGTGACGAACATATTGGCGTTATTCCCGAAGACAGTTATTACAAAGATCAAAGCCATCTGTCGATGGAAGAACGCGTAAAAACTAACTATGACCATCCGAATGCGATGGATCACAGCCTGCTATTTCAGCATCTTCAGGCGCTCAAGCGCGGTTCGGCGATTGAATTACCGGTATACAGTTATGTTGAGCATACCCGTATGCAGGAAACGGTTCGCGTAGAACCGAAGAAAGTGATTATTCTTGAAGGTATTCTGTTACTGACCGACGCGCGTTTGCGTGAAGAGATGAACTTCTCTATTTTTGTCGATACGCCGCTGGATATCTGTTTGATGCGCCGTATCAAACGCGATGTGAACGAGCGTGGTCGCTCAATGGATTCGGTGATGGCGCAATATCAGAAAACGGTGCGTCCGATGTTCCTGCAATTTATTGAGCCTTCCAAACAATATGCGGATATTATCGTGCCGCGCGGCGGTAAAAACCGCATCGCTATTGATATTCTGAAAGCGAAAATCAGCCAGTTCTTTGAATAAATCTGGCGAATTGTGTACCGTTCAGTGATAACCTGGTTAGCCCTTGATGTGCTTGATTTAAGGGCTTGATGCGCGAAAGGAGAAAGTGCCATGCGTTTATGCGACCGAGATATTGAAGCCTGGCTGGATGAAGGCCGTTTGTCTATCACCCCGCGACCTCCCGTAGAGCGCATTAACGGCGCGACGGTCGATGTACGTCTTGGCAATAAATTTCGAACCTTCCGTGGCCATACGGCGGCGTTTATCGATCTGAGCGGGCCGAAAGATGAGGTCAGCGCGGCGCTGGATCGCGTGATGAGCGATGAAATCGTTTTGCCGGACGGCGAGGCATTTTATCTGCATCCGGGCGAGTTGGCGCTGGCCGTCACCTTTGAATCCGTTACCCTGCCGCCGGATTTAGTGGGCTGGCTGGATGGTCGTTCCTCGCTGGCGCGTCTGGGACTGATGGTGCATGTGACGGCGCACCGTATCGATCCCGGCTGGTCGGGCTGCATTGTGCTTGAGTTTTACAACTCCGGGAAGCTGCCGCTGGCGTTGCGTCCGGGTATGCTCATCGGCGCGCTGAGCTTTGAGCCGCTGTCCGGCCCGGCGGCGCGGCCTTATAACCGCCGTCAGGATGCCAAATATCGCGATCAGCAGGGCGCTGTTGCCAGCCGGATTGATAAAGACTGAGCCATTCGGCGCAATACTGCCGGTCCATTGAGGGTAGCATGAGACGATTTCTGACGACGCTGATGATTCTCCTGGTCGTGCTGGTGGCCGGATTCTCTGCGTTGGTATTGTTGGTCAATCCGAATGATTTCCGCGCCTATATGGTGCAGCAGGTTGCCGCGCGTAGTGAATATCAGTTGCAACTGGACGGGCCGCTGCGCTGGCACGTATGGCCGCAACTCAGCATCCTTTCCGGGCGAATGACGCTAACGGCGCGAGGCGCCAGCGAACCGCTGGTGCGGGCTGACAATATGCGCCTGGATGTCGCTTTATGGCCGCTGTTGAGTCATCAGCTTCATGTTAAGCAGGTGATGCTGAAAGGCGGGGTGATTCAACTGACGCCGCAAACGGAAGCGGTACGCAGTGATGATGCGCCGGTCGCGCCGAAAGATAATACCTTGCCGGACGTAGCGGAAGATCGCGGCTGGTCGTTTGATATTCGTAGCCTGCGCGTTGCCGACAGCGTGCTGGTTTTCCAGCATGAAAATGATGATCAGGTCACGGTGCGCGATATTCGTCTGAATATGGAACAAGATGCCGAGCATCGCGGCACGTTTGATTTTTCGGGACGCGTGAACCGCGATCAGCGGGATCTTGCTTTATCGTTCAGCGGAACGGTGGATGCTTCCGATTATCCGCATAATTTAACCGCGGGTATTGAGCAACTGCGCTGGCAATTGCAGGGCGCGGATCTACCGGCGCAGGGGATTGAGGGGCAGGGACAACTGCAGGCGCAGTGGCAGGAGGCGCAAAAACGTCTTTCATTTAACCACTTAAATTTAACGGCGAATGACAGTTCTCTGACCGGGCATGTTCAGGTAACGCTGGCGGAGCAGCCGGAATGGCAAATTGACCTCCGGTCCAGCAGGCTTAATCTGGACAACCTGTTGCCGCATCATAGCACCGTGGCACAGACGGGCGGCGCGGTGTCGCAGGGGCAAAATACGCTCCCCCTGACCAGGCCAGTTATCGCGTCGCGTGTTGGTGCGCCGCCTTATCAGGGACTGCAAAGCTTTACGGCGGAGATTGCTTTACAGGCGGATTCAGTTCGCTGGCGGGGAATGGACTTTACCCAGGTTTCGACGAAGATGTCTAATCAGGCCGGATTGCTGGATATCACCGAGTTGCAGGGGAAACTGGCCGACGGAGAGATGTCGCTGCCCGGCACGCTGGACGCCCGCACCGCCAGTCCGCGCATCGAGTTCCACCCTCGCCTCAACCATGTTGAGATTGGGACTATCCTGAAAGCCTTCAATTATCCGATTAGCCTGACCGGTAAGATGTCGCTGGTTGGCGATTTCTCCGGGGCGGATATTGACGCGGAGGCATTTCGCCACAGCTGGAAAGGAAAAGCGCATGTTGACATGAGCAATACGCGCCTTGAAGGAATGAATTTCCAGCAACTGGTGCAGCAGGCCGTAGAGCGAAGCGGCGGCGACGCGCAGCAGTCGCAGGAAAATATGGACAATGCGACCCGACTGGATCGCTTCACGACCGATCTGACGCTAAATAAGGGCACGCTGACGCTCGACGACATGGTCGGGCAATCTTCTATGCTGGCGTTAACCGGCAGCGGAACGCTGGATCTGGTTAAGCAGAGCTGTGATACGCAATTTAATCTGCGTGTGCTGGGCGGCTGGAACGGCGATAGCAACCTGATCACCTTCCTGAAAGAGACGCCGGTGCCGCTGCGCGTCTATGGCAAGTGGCAGGAGCTGAACTATACCCTGCAAGTGGATCAGTTATTGCGTAAGCATTTACAGGATGAGGCGAAGCGTCGGCTCAACGACTGGGCGGATCGCAATAAAGATACCCGCAACGGTAAAGATGTGAAGAAGCTGCTGAATAAGCTGTAGTTTTTGGCCAAAGGGCAGAGCCGGATGGCGAGGCTAACGCGCCTCCGGCCTGCTTGGTAAGCAGGCCGGGGCAGGCGAACAGACGTTACATCTCCGGGTCTGGCTCGCCGTTATGCAGCGGAATTAACTGCACTTTCTGCACTCGATGGCTTTCTACCTGCAATGTTTTCAGCAAATAATCGCCCACCTGAACCTCTTCGCCGGTTTGCGGTATGCGCTGCAAATATTCCATCAATAATCCGGCAATCGTATGGTATTCCCGTTTTTCATCCAGCGGTAGCGGCACGTACTGCACCAAATCCTCCAGCGGCATATGGCCGTTTGCTGTCCAGGAACCGTCCGGGTTCTTCTGAATATCGTGGCGGGCGTCAATTTCCTCGACTTCATTCGGCAGATTACCGGCGATAGTCTCCATGACATCGCTTAATGTCACAATGCCTTCAACCGAGCCAAACTCATCTACGACAAAGGCAAAATGGGTTCTGGCGTTACGGAACTGCTCCAGCGCAGGCAGCAGCGGCAATGTTTCCGGGAAAACCAGCGGTTGGCGAATCAGCGCCCGCAGGTTGAGCGGTTCGCCGCGCAGCGATTGTTGCAACAGATCGATGACGTGGACGACGCCGAGTAAATCTTCCTGTTCATTTTCACCCGTCACGACCAGACGCGTATGCTGGTTCTTTTCCAGCAGAGCGCGGATTTCCGCTTCCGGCGCGTTGAGATCGATATGCTCGATATCGTGACGCGACGTCATGATGCTACTTACGGTGCGCTGGTTGAGATTCAGCACCCGCTCAATCATCCTGCGCTCCTGCGGATTAAAAATCTGGCTGTCGTCATGGTCTGCCAGCATCGCGGCGGTTTCCGCATCCAGTTCGGCATCCTCTTTCTTACCGCTAATCAGCCGCATCACGGCCTCCGTTGTGCGCTGGCGCAGCGTATGGTTAGCGGAAAGAAAACGGCGGCGGTTAAAAATAGCCAGTTGGTTGAGCGCCTCGATCATCACCGAGAAGCCGATAGCCGCGTACAGATACCCTTTCGGAATGTGGAAACCAAACCCTTCCGCCACCAGGCTAAAGCCGATCATTAGCAGGAAGCTAAGGCACAAAATGACAATGGTGGGATGGTTGTTCACAAATCGGGTCAGTGACTTGCTGGCGAGCAGCATCAGGCTAATGGCGATTATCACTGCCGCCATCATGACCGCCAGGTGATCGACCATCCCCACGGCGGTAATCACGGAGTCGAGAGAAAAGATAGCGTCCAGCACCACGATTTGTGCGACCACCGCCCAGAATTTCGCCCCCTTACGCTGGGTAGGGTTGGCGCTATCTTTCCCTTCCAGCCGTTCGTTGAGCTCCATGGTGGCTTTAAAGAGCAGGAAGAAGCCGCCGAACAGCATAATCAGATCGCGGGCGCTGAAGCTTAACGCCTGTACGCTAAAGAGCGGCTTAGTCAAGGTGACCAGCCACGAGATTGACGCCAGCAGCAGCAGGCGCATGATCATCGCCAGTATCAGGCCGGTAATGCGCGCGCGGTCGCGCTGCCCCGGCGGTAGTTTTTCAGCGAGGATGGCAATAAAGACCAGGTTATCAATGCCGAGAACAAGTTCGATAACGATTAACGTTACCAGTCCGGCCCAGATTGACGGATCGGCAATCCATTCCATAGTAAGAGCAATACCTTCTGTAATATGACAATTGTCACAATTCGATCATGGATAATACGGCGGAAAAATGCAATGCCGCAGAGCAATTTATCTTTGTTACGCGGCTATAAAATAACTTTAAAATAGCCGTAATGTTTCTGTCAGAAACTAAATAATGTCAAGAATATATTTAGGAAATATCGCAGGTGGAGTGGAGTAAATAAATATTGTCAACATCAATAAAATCCTAAAATCATCTGTTAATTCATTTAATATTAATCTTAAAAATATAGAATGGCGGGTTTGTTACCTTGCCTGTCATTAGGTTAGCTGCAACAATTCTTGCAGGATTAAGATAGCGCTCTTAAATATCCTGTCACGACATCGAGAAAACTATTAATACGTAACTTTTATTTCGCTGAAGATTTTTATCTGAACGAGGATGAAATCGGAGGGGAATGCGAAAATTTAGAATAATCAGTGTATTGGTAGCTAAGAAGCCAGGGGCGGTAGCGTGCCTGAAAGCCTGAATATAAGCCTTTATTATTCTGTCAATAGCCTGCGGATGAATTGATTTTTTTTCAGAATGATGCCAGTTAATTTTCTCTGCCATTAACTGCAAGGTAAATGTGCACGGACGAAGCCGCTATTTAAATTGCACAGGATAATGACTCTGCCAAAGTGATAAATAATCAATGATGAAATCCAAAATGAAATTGATGCCATTATTGGCGTCGCTCAGCTTGATAAGTGGTTGCACAGTACTTCCGGGCAGCAATATGTCTACGATGGGGAAAGATGTGATCAAACAGCAAGACGCTGACTTTGATCTCGACCGGATGGTCAATGTGTATCCGCTGACGCCACGGCTGGTTGAGCAATTACGCCCGCGGCCCAATGTCGCGCAACCGAATATGTCGCTGGACCAGGAGATTGCCAGCTATCAGTATCGCGTCGGGCCTGGCGATGTGCTGAATGTCACCGTCTGGGATCACCCGGAATTGACCACGCCAGCAGGCCAGTACCGTAGCTCAAGCGATACCGGCAACTGGGTACAGCCGGACGGCACCATGTTTTATCCCTACATTGGCAAGGTTAGCGTCGTCGGTAAAACTTTGTCAGAGATTCGCAGCGATATTACCGGGCGTTTAGCGAAGTACATCGCGGACCCACAGGTGGATGTCAATATCGCCGCTTTCCGCTCGCAAAAAGCGTATATCTCCGGCCAGGTGAATAAATCCGGTCAGCAGGCCATTACTAACGTACCGCTAACCGTCCTGGATGCGATTAACGCTGCGGGCGGCCTGACCGATATGGCGGACTGGCGCAACGTCGTGTTGACGCACAACGGCAAAGAACAGCGCATTTCGCTACAGGCGCTGATGCAAAATGGCGATCTTAGCCAGAACCGCTTGCTCTACCCTGGCGACATTCTGTATGTGCCGCGCAATGACGATCTGAAAGTCTTTGTCATGGGCGAAGTGAAAAAACAGAGCACCCTCAAAATGGATTTCAGCGGCATGACGCTCACCGAAGCATTAGGCAATGCGGAAGGCATCGATCTGACCACCTCCAACGCCAGCGGCATTTTTGTGATTCGTCCGTTGAAAGGCGAGGGGGGACGCGGCGGCAAGATCGCCAATATCTACCAGCTTGATATGTCTGACGCCACGTCATTGGTGATGGCGACGGAATTCCGACTTCAGCCTTACGATGTGGTGTACGTCACGACCGCGCCGGTTGCTCGCTGGAACCGTCTGATCAATCAGTTGCTGCCGACCATTAGCGGTGTCCGTTATATGACGGATACGGCCAGCGACATTCATTCCTGGTAATCGTTATGTTTAACAAAATTTTAGTGGTCTGTGTGGGGAATGTTTGCCGTTCCCCGACGGCGGAACGTTTGCTAAAGCGCTTTCATCCCTCGCTGACGGTTGCGTCCGCCGGGTTAGGCGCGCTGGTCGGCAAAGGCGCCGATCCTGCGGCGGCGAGCGTGGCGAGCGCCCACGATCTGTCTTTGGAAAATCACTGCGCAAGGCAAATTTCCGCGCGTCTGTGCCGGGAATATGACCTGATTCTGACGATGGAGAAACGCCACATCGCCGCCCTGTGCGACATTGCGCCGGAAATGCGCGGCAAGGTAATGCTGTTTGGTCACTGGGACAGCGAGCGTGAAATACCGGACCCGTATCGCAAAAGCCGCGATGCGTTTGAGGCGGTGTACACATTACTGGAAAGGTCTGCCCGCCAGTGGGCGCAGGCACTGAATGCAGAGCAGGGAAAACCATGACAGAAAAAGTAAAACAATCTGTGGCGGCTACGGGTAGCGATGAAATCGATATCGGGCGTCTGTTCGGAACGGTGATTGAAGCGCGTTGGTGGGTGTTGGGGACGACGGCCATATTTGCGCTGTGCGCGGTAATTTATACGTTCTTCGCCACGCCCATCTATAGCGCCGATGCGCTGGTGCAGATTGAACAAAACGCCGGTAATTCGCTGGTACAGGATATCAACAGCGCATTAGCGAATAAGCCGCCGGCTTCCGATGCGGAAATTCAGCTCATTCGATCGCGCCTGGTGCTGGGGAAGACCGTTGACGATCTGGATCTGGATATTGCCGTCACCAAAAACACCTTTCCGCTGTTCGGCGCCGGGTGGGAGCGGCTGATGGGGCGTCACAATGAAATGGTGAAAGTCACGACATTCACCCGACCAGAGACGATGAGCGGACAGATCTTCACCCTCAAAGTGCTGGGCGACAAACGTTATCAGTTGGTTAGCGACGGCGGATTTAGCGCGCAGGGCGTTGTGGGCCAGCCACTCAATAAAGACGGCGTGACGATGCGGGTAGAGGCGATTGACGCCCGTCCTGATACAGAATTTACGGTGAGTAAATTCTCAACGCTTGGCATGATTAATAACCTGCAAAATAACCTCACCGTAACGGAAACCGGCAAAGATACCGGCGTTCTGAGCCTGACGTTCACGGGAGAGGATCGCGACCAGATCCGCGACATTCTCAACAGTATTACCCGTAACTATCTGCAACAGGATATTGCGCGGAAATCTGAAGAGGCGGGGAAGAGCCTGGCGTTTCTGGCAAAACAACTGCCGGAAGTCCGCAGCCGTCTGGATGTGGCGGAAAACAAGCTAAACGCTTTCCGCCAGGATAAAGACTCGGTGGATTTACCGCTGGAGGCGAAGGCGGTGCTCGATTCGATGGTTAATATCGACGCCCAGTTGAATGAGTTGACGTTTAAAGAGGCGGAAATTTCCAAGCTCTTTACCAAAGCGCATCCGGCTTACCGCACCCTGCTGGAAAAACGTAAAGCGCTGGAAGATGAAAAAGCCAAACTGAACGGGCGGGTGACGGCAATGCCGAAAACCCAGCAGGAGATTGTGCGTTTGACCCGCGATGTGGAGTCCGGCCAGCAGGTCTATATGCAACTGCTTAATAAACAGCAGGAGCTGAAAATCACCGAAGCCAGCACCGTTGGCGACGTGCGCATCGTTGACCCGGCGATTACCCAGCCGGGCGTGCTGAAGCCGAAAAAGGCGTTGATTATTCTCGGCAGCATTATTCTGGGATTAATGTTATCGATTGTCGGCGTGCTGCTGCGCTCGCTGTTTAATCGCGGTATTGAAAGCCCGCAGGCGCTGGAGGAGCACGGGATCAGCGTCTATGCCAGTATTCCGCTGTCGGAATGGCAAAAAGCGCGCGATAGCGTCAAAACCATTAAAGGGATTAAGCGTTACAAGCAGAGCCAACTGCTGGCGGTGGGCAATCCGACCGATCTGGCGATTGAGGCGATTCGCAGCCTGCGCACCAGCCTGCATTTCGCCATGATGCAGGCGCAAAATAATGTACTCATGCTCACAGGCGTCAGCCCCTCTATCGGCAAAACCTTTGTTTGCGCCAACCTGGCGGCCGTCATCAGCCAGACGCATAAACGGGTATTACTGATCGACTGCGATATGCGTAAGGGCTACACCCATGAACTGCTCGGCACCAATAACGTGGACGGCTTATCTGACATTCTGGCGGGCAAAGGCGAGATAGCCTCCTGCGCGAAACCCACGGCGATCGCTAATTTTGATCTTATTCCGCGCGGTCAGGTGCCGCCTAATCCATCGGAACTGCTGATGAGCGAGCGCTTCGGCGAGCTGATCGCCTGGGCAAGCAGCCGCTACGACCTGGTATTAATCGACACGCCGCCGATTCTGGCCGTGACGGACGCCGCGATTGTGGGTCGTCACGTTGGGACGACGCTGATGGTGGCGCGTTATGCCGTCAACACCTTAAAAGAGGTGGAAACCAGTCTGAGCCGTTTTGACCAGAATGGCATTCAGGTCAAAGGCGTCATTCTCAACTCCATTTTCCGCCGGGCGACGGGCTACCAGGATTATGGCTATTACGAATATGAATACCAGTCAGATTCCAAATAAAAAATAAGGCGTGCCGGATGGCGCGGCCTGTGACTGTAGGCCGGACAAGCGTAGCGCCATGCGGCAAAACTATCTGGGGAATAAGCATGACAACAGAAACTCCGCTGATCTCAATTTATATGCCAACCTGGAACAGGCAGCAGTTGGCTATCCGGGCGATTAAATCAGTACTACGTCAGGACTACCGTCACTGGGAGATGATCATCGTGGATGATTGCTCCTCGTCTTATCAGCAGCTACAACAATTTGTTGAGGAGCTGAACGACCCGCGCGTTCGTTATACTCATAACGCCATGAATACTGGCGCCTGCGCGGTACGCAATCAGGCCATTATGCAGGCGCAAGGACACTATATTACCGGTATTGATGATGACGATGAATGGACGCCCAACCGTCTGAGCGTGTTTCTGGCCCATAAACACCAGTTAACTACACACGCCTTTTTGTATGCCAACGACTATGTGTGCGAGGGCGAGGTCTACTCTCAGCCTGCCAGCCTGCCGCTGTATCCGAAATCCCCTTATTCGCGCCGCTTGTTCTACAAGCGAAATATTATTGGCAATCAGGTTTTTACCTGGGCCTGGCGTTTTAAAGCGTGTTTGTTCGATACCGAACTCAAGGCGGCGCAGGATTACGACATTTTTCTGCGCATGGTGGTGGAGTATGGCGAACCGTGGAAAGTCGAAGAGGCGACGCAAATTTTACATATCAACCACGGCGAGATGCAGATTACCTCTTCGCCGAAAAAGTTCTCCGGCTATTTCCATTTTTATCGTAAGCACAAAGATAAATTCGATCGCGCCAGCAAAAAATACCAGCTTTTTACGCTGTACCAAATTCGCAATAAGCGAATGACCTGGCGCACGTTGCTGACGTTGCTCTCCGTGCGTAACAGCAAACGCCTGGCGGCCGGGCTGCGGGGGCGATAACGATGCTGGAAGACTTACGCGCGAATAGCTGGAGCTTACGCCCCTGTTGCATGGTGATGGCCTACCGTATCGCTCATTTTTGTTCCGTCTGGCGCAAAAAGAATGTGCTGAATAATCTGTGGGCCGCGCCGGTGCTGGTGCTGTATCGCGTGATCACGGAATGCCTGTTCGGGTATGAAATCCAGGCCGCCGCGACCATTGGTCGGCGGTTCACTATCCATCATGGTTACGCGGTAGTGATCAACAAACATGTCGTCGCCGGCGACGATTTTACCATTCGCCACGGCGTCACCATTGGCAATCGCGGCGCGGACAGCCTGGCTTGTCCGGTGATTGGTCACGGCGTTGAGCTGGGGGCGAATGTCATCCTGCTTGGCGATATTACTATCGGTAATCACGTCACGATTGGCGCGGGTAGCGTGGTGCTTGACAGTATTCCGGACCATGCGCTGGTGGTGGGAGAAAAAGCACGGGTGAAGGTCAGCACATGAATATTCTGCAATTTAATGTACGGCTGGCGGAAGGCGGCGCGGCGGGAGTGGCGTTGGATCTCCATCTGCGGGCGCTGCAAAAAGGGCTGACGTCACGTTTTGTCTATGGTTATGGCAAAGGCGGAAAAAAAAGCGTCAGCCACCACCGTTATCCGCAGGTGATAAAACAGACGCCGCGCGGCACGGCAATCGCTAATATCGCGCTGTTTCGTTTCCTGAATCGCGATCTGTTTGGCAATCTCGACAATCTTTACCGCACGGTTATCCAGACATCCGGCCCGCTGGTGCTGCATTTTCATGTTCTCCACAGTTACTGGCTAAACCTGGCGGACATCGTGACGTTTTGCGAAAAAGTCAAAGCGCAAAAACCAGACGTCACTCTGGTCTGGACGCTGCACGATCACTGGAGCGTCACCGGGCGTTGCGCCTTCACCGACGGTTGCGAGGGCTGGAAAAGCGGCTGCCAAAAATGTCCGACCCTAAGCAATTATCCGCCGGTCAGGGTGGATCGGGCGCACCAGCTTATTGGCGGCAAACGTCAGCGCTTTCGGGACATGCTGCGGCTGGGCTGCCGGTTTATTTCACCGAGCCAGCACGTGGCCGAGGCCTTTAACAGCGTTTATGGCGCGGGGCGCTGCCAGATTATTAACAACGGTATCGATCTGGCGACCGAGGCGATTCTCGCGCAGCTATCACCTGTGCCGCTGAATCCGGGCAAACCGCGAATTGCCATTGTGGCGCATGACTTGCGTTATGACGGCAAAACTGACCAGCGTCTGGTACACGACATGATGGCGCTGGGCGAAAAAATTGAACTGCATACCTTCGGTAAATTTTCGCCTTTTACTGGCCAAAACGTTGTTAATCACGGTTTTGAAACCGATAAGCGCAAATTAATGAGCGCGCTCAATGAGATGGATGCGCTGGTCTTTAGCTCGCGGGTCGATAACTATCCGCTGATCTTGTGTGAAGCGCTCTCGATCGGCGTACCGGTAATCGCCACCCACAGCGAGGCGGCGCAGGAGGTGCTAGCGAAATCCGGCGGCCAGACTTTTGCCGCTACAGATGTACTGCGCCTGGCGCAGCGGCGTAAGCCAGAGATTGCTCAGGCGGTATTTGGCGCAACGCTGGACGCCTTTCGTATGCGTAGCCGCGTCGCGTACAGCGGTCAACAGATGCTGGAGGAGTATGTCTCGTTCTATCAGAATCTGTAGCTATCTGCTGCTGCCGCTGATCTACCTACTGGTCAATGTCAAGATTGCCCAACTGGGGGAAAGCTTTCCCATTACCATCGTCACTTTTTTACCGCTGTTGCTGCTGTTATTTGTGGAACGCATTAGCGTAAAAAAATTGATGATCGCCTTAGGCATCGGCGCGGGGCTTACGGCATTTAACTTCTTGTTCGGCCAGTCGCTGAATGCCGGTAAATATGTCACGTCCACGATGCTGTTTGTCTATATTGTGGTCATTATCGGGATGGTCTGGAGTATCCGATTCAAAACCATTTCCGCGCATAACCACCGAAAGATTTTGCGTTTTTTTTATCTGGTGGTGGGTATAGTGGTCGCGCTCGCCGCGGTTGAGATGGCGCAAATTATCCTTACCGGCGGCAGCAGTATTATGGAAGGAATTTCGAAATATCTCATTTACAGTAATAGCTACGTACTGAACTTCATAAAATTTGGCGGTAAGCGTACCACTGCGCTTTATTTTGAACCGGCATTTTTCGCTTTGGCACTAATCTCAATTTGGCTGAGCATCAAACAGTTTGGTATCAAAACACCGAAAAGCGATGCTATGATTCTGGCAGGGATAATATTATCAGGATCATTTTCAGGTGTAATGACCTTTATCTTGTTTTACCTTCTGGAGTGGGCGTTCCAATATTTGAATAAGGATGCGATAAAGAAAAAACTTCCACTGGCGCTGGTCTCATTAACCCTGTTTTTGGTTGGGGTAATTATTGCATTTCCTTATATCGCGACACGACTTGGCGATTTAGGGACGGAAGGCTCATCTTCTTATTATCGTATTGTGGGCCCGTTAGTCATGGTCGGATATTCCTTGACCCATATTGATGGTGTAGTCAGATTTGGCTCACTTTATGAATATGTCGCATCATTCGGAATCTTTAACGGTGCGGATGTCGGGAAAACCATAGACAATGGATTGTATCTGCTGATTATTTATTTTTCCTGGTTCGCAGTGCTAATGACGCTGTGGTATATGGGGAAAGTTTTAAAAATGGCGCTAAATGCGTTTGGCGATAATCGCAATTTTCGGGTGCAGCTCTATCTTTTTACGCCGGTGTCGCTGTTTTTTACCGGTTCAATATTTAGCCCGGAATATGCTTTTTTAATCGTCTGTCCGTTCATTTTGCGCAAGGCGTTAAAAATTTCATAACGGGGTGGTGGCATGTTTTTAAGCGTCGTTACCGTCGCCTTTCGCAATTACGAAGGGGTGGTAAAAACCTGGCGCTCGCTGCGCAATCTGGCGCGCGATCCGGGTCTGTCATTTGAATGGATCGTAGTGGATGGCGGTTCGGAGGACGGCACGCGCGAATTTCTGCAAAAACGTCACGGTGAGTTTAACCTGCGTTTTATCAGTGAAAAGGATCGCGGTATTTATGATGCCATGAACAAAGGCATTGCGCTGGCGCAGGGGCGCTATACCCTGTTTCTTAATTCCGGTGATGCGTTCCATGATGATGCCGCGCTGTTTGTCCGCCAACTGGCGCGACAAAAGGGCGAGGCGATGTATATTGGCGACGCGCTGCTGGATTTCGGCGGCGGGCATAAAATACGCCGGAAGGCTAAATCCGGGTATTATATCTACCATAGTTTGCCAGCCAGCCATCAGGCAATATTTTTCCCGACGGCAGCGTTAAAAAAGTATCCTTATGATCTGCAATATCATGTCTCTTCAGATTATGCGCTGGCGGCCCGTCTCTATAAAGCAGGCTATCCTTTTCGACGAATTAACGGACTGGTATCTGAATTTTCGATGGGCGGCGTGTCAACCTCGAATAATCTGGAATTATGTCAGGATGCAAAAAACGTACAGCGAAAAATATTACGTGTGCCAGGGTTTTGGGCGCAATTATCCTATTTATTACGTCTGAAAACGACGGGTAAAACAAAAGCGCGGTATAACAAAGTCTAATCACCGGGAGTTATTATGCAGGATCTTAGCGGCTTTACGGTGCCGAAGGGGTTCCGCGGCGCTAATGCGCTAAAAGTACAATTATGGTGGGCGGTACAGGCGACATTATTCGCCGGGTCGCCGCAAATATTGTATCGCTGGCGAGCCTTTTTGCTGCGTCTGTTTGGCGCCAAAATTGGAAAGAATGTGGTTATTCGACCGTCAGTAAAAATTACCTACCCGTGGAAATTAACCGTCGGCGATTATGCCTGGGTAGGCGACGACGCTGTGTTATATACGTTGGGTGAAATTAATATTGGCGCACATGCGGTTATTTCACAAAAAGGGTATTTGTGTACCGGTAGCCATGATTATACCAGCGCCCATTTCGATATTAACGCCGCGCCGATTGTTATTGGCGAAAAATGTTGGCTGGCAACCGATGTTTTTGTCGCGCCCGGCGTGACGATAGGTCATGGCACCGTCGTCGGCGCGCGCAGCAGCGTATTTAAATCATTACCGGCAAATGCGATTTGTCGGGGCAATCCCGCAGTGGTAACGCGCCAGCGCGTTCAGAAAGTTACTCCCTAACGGGACTATTTGAGGAAATGAAAATGTCAAAAGTCGCTCTCATTACTGGCGTAACCGGACAGGATGGGTCTTACCTGGCAGAATTTCTGCTGGAAAAAGGGTATGAGGTGCATGGTATCAAGCGCCGCGCGTCATCGTTTAATAC
>NZ_JAMNDD010000014.1:0-143953 GCF_051812965.1 Salmonella sp. NW1250
CAGGCATCAAATAAAACGAAGGGCCCTGTCGGAAGACAGGGCCTTTTGTTTTATCTGTGGTCTGTCGGTGAGCACTCTCCTGAGGAGGAGAAATCCGCCGGGAGCGGATTTGAACGTTGCGCAGCAACGGCCCGTAGGGTGGCGGGCAGGACGCCCGCCATAAACTGCCAGGCATCAGACAAGTGAAGAAGCCCGTTCTGACGGACGGGCTTCTTTGCGTGTGCGGTAACTGTAAAAATGTAGGCGCTGATAAGCGCAGCGCCATCAGGCAACCGGCACCGCCGGATAGCAGCTTCGCCTTATCCGGCCTACAAGGAACGTGCTTTCTCTAACCACCGCAAAATGAAGGCAGAAATCTGCGATACATCATTAAGATCCAAAACGGGTACCGCTACGGCAAGTGGAATATCACTGGCAACCGCAATAACATGCTCATCAAGAATCAATTCCTCCTCGCTGTGCCCACATCCCTGACGAAAAAGTAAGATCTTCGCAACTGCCTCGTGTTTAAACCCTTCTACCAGCACCATATCTAGCTTTGAAGCATCCATCCTGCTCACCAGCCATGCCAGATCCAACTCTTCTTGCCCCGGCGTTTCAGTCATTAACGCCCAGCGCTGCTGACTGGCAACCAGCGTCTGTGCCGCCCCGGCCTTACGTAATTCGTAGCTATCTTTACCCGGTTTATCGACATCCATATCATGATGGGTATGCTTAATTAGCCCTGGCCGAATACCGTGCGCACAAAGTGCTGGGATCAGTTTTTTCAGCAGTGTTGTTTTTCCCGTGCCGCTCCACGCGGCAATGGCGAGTAGCGGTATCATGGTCTCTTTTGCCATTTCGCGAGTTCCTCCGGCGTGTTGACGTTCACAAATGCCTCCTTACAATCGCTGAAATCAACGGCGTGTCCGCCTACCTGGCGCATAAAAATCATTACCCGCCGCTCGCCTGCTTGCAAATAAGCTGTCAACTGGGGCTCAACGGCACGATTAATCAACGCGATCGTTGGATGATCGCGCTCTCCATCATGAACCCAAACCACGGGTGCACCATGACGCTGCGTTGCTAAACGATCGACCAGGGTGGGGGGGATACAGGGATTGTCACAGGGACAAAACAGAAACCAGTCGCCTGCTACCTGCTGAAAAACGGAAAGCATACCCGCCAGCGGACCGGGAAAGTCAGCGATTGAATCCGGAATGACTTTCAGGCCGCTGGCCTGGTAGATATCCAGATGGCGATTAGCACTAATGACGACCGTAGCCAGTTGCGGCGCGAGCGCATCGGCAACGTGCCGCCAGAGCGGTTTCCCGTCCAGTTCAAGCAGACCTTTATCCGCACCTCCCATCCGCCTGGCTTTACCGCCTGCCAGCACCACGCCGGTTATTACTTCATCCAGATTCACCGATATCGCCTCTTTTATTGTGGGATTGACCCTGCTACCGTGTCTGTATCAAGAATAAGGAGCACAGCTATGAAATGTAAACGCCTGAATGAAGTCATTGAACTCCTCCAGCCAGCCTGGCAGAAAGAGCCTGATCTTAATCTGACGCAATTTTTGCAGAAACTGGCGAAAGAGTCAGGTTTTGACGGCAAACTGGAAGATTTAACTGATGATATCCTGATCTACCATCTGAAAATGCGTGATTCCGCCAAAGACGCCGCCATTCCAGGGATTCAAAAAGACTATGAAGAGGACTTTAAAACGGCGCTTTTACGCGCCCGCGGCGTTATTAAAGAGTAAAACCTTGTAAGCGGCGCCACCGAAATCGCCACGAAATGATATCCTGAATCATTCGTAGTATTTTCCGGATGATGGGATGAACGACAACGCTTTTACTTTCCAGACGCTACACCCGGAAACCATCATGGATGCGCTGTTTGAACAGGGGATCAGGGTGGATTCCGGGCTGACTCCACTAAACAGTTATGAAAACCGCGTCTATCAGTTTCAGGATGAAGACCGTCGACGTTTTGTCGTTAAGTTTTATCGTCCTGAACGCTGGTCTGTTGATCAAATTCGGGAAGAACACCAATTCGCGCTTGAACTGGTGAAGGATGAGGTTCCGGTTGCTGCTCCGCTCGCGTTTAATGGCCAGACACTGTTAGCGCATCAGGGCTATCATTATGCCATTTTCCCCAGCGTAGGCGGTCGTCAGTTTGAAGCAGATAATATCGATCAGATGGAGGCGGTAGGGCGTTATCTTGGTCGATTGCATCAGACGGGGCGAAAACGTCCTTTCACTTTCCGGCCTGACATTGGGCTTGCTGAGTATCTTTTTGAACCTCGCCAGGTATTCGAAGATGCCGCACTGATTCCCTCCGGGCAAAAAGCGGCTTTCCTGAAAGCCACTGATACTCTACTGTCTGCAGTTACCGAATGCTGGCGCCCCGATTTCGCCACGCTGCGATTGCACGGCGATTGTCATGCCGGCAACATTCTATGGCGTGATGGACCGCTGTTTGTCGATTTAGATGATGCCCGTAACGGCCCGGCGATACAGGATTTATGGATGCTGCTGAACGGCGACAAAGCCGAACAGCGAATGCAGCTTGAAACCATTATTGAAGCTTATGAAGAAGTTAGTGAGTTCGATACGGCTGAAATTGGTCTCATTGAACCTTTACGCGCCATGCGTTTAGTTTATTATCTTGCCTGGTTGATTCGTCGTTGGGGCGATCCTGCGTTTCCAAAAAACTTTCCCTGGTTAACAGGGGAAGATTACTGGCAGCGACAGACAACGACTTTTATTGAGCAGACTAAAATTTTGCACGAACCCCCTTTACAATTAACGCCAATGTATTAATCGGAGAGAGTTGATCATGAAAAAGATTTGGCTGGCGCTGGCTGGTATGGTTTTAGCTTTTAGCGCCTCGGCAGCACAGATCAGCGACGGTAAACAGTATATCACGCTGGATAAACCGGTCGCTGGCGAACCCCAGGTACTGGAGTTTTTCTCCTTCTACTGCCCACATTGTTATCAGTTTGAAGAAGTGCTTCATGTGTCTGACAATGTGAAGAAAAAGCTGCCGGAAGGCACCAAAATGACCAAGTACCACGTTGAGTTCCTGGGGCCGTTGGGCAAGGAGCTCACCCAGGCATGGGCGGTGGCGATGGCGTTGGGTGTAGAAGATAAAGTCACGGTCCCGCTGTTTGAAGCCGTACAGAAAACCCAGACAGTACAATCTGCCGCGGATATCCGTAAAGTGTTCGTTGATGCAGGCGTCAAAGGCGAAGATTACGATGCGGCATGGAACAGCTTCGTGGTGAAATCACTGGTTGCGCAACAGGAGAAAGCCGCGGCTGACCTGCAACTGCAGGGCGTTCCGGCGATGTTCGTCAATGGCAAATACCAGATTAACCCACAAGGCATGGATACCAGCAGCATGGATGTTTTTGTTCAGCAGTATGCTGATACCGTGAAATATTTGGTTGATAAAAAATAAAAAGAACGCCGGTCACTGACCGGCGTTTTTATAAGATGTTTTAATCTCTTCTATCTGTATATCTTTCTTATCCCACAGCGTATTAAGCCAACGTTGAAAACGGCGTTTGAATGTTTTGTCGTTCACGTAATCGCCGTGCAGTTCTTCATTTATGGGTTCCAGTTGCACCCGAACAATAATACGCGTCAGCCTACCGCTTAGCATATCGTAGAAGGGGTGACGATCGTTGTTTGGGTAACACAACGTAATATTAAGCAGCTTATCGAACTGTGAGCCTAAAACATTAATCGCCATTGCAATACCGGCTGCTTTTGGCGGCAACAGATGTTGATAAGGTGAATGCGTTTGCTGACGTTTCTCATGCGTAAATCGCGAGCCTTCAACAAAGTTAACGATAGTGGTGGGATACCGACGAAACTTTTCGCAAGAGCGACGAGTTGTTTCAACATCTTTGCCGCGTCGATCGGGGTGTCGGAGCAGGTAGCTACGGGAGTAGCGCTTCATAAACGGCATATCTAATGCCCAGCACGCCAGGCCGATGAACGGCACCCAGGCCAATTGCTGTTTAAGAAAGTACTTATTCATTGGGATATGCTTGCGGAACAGAACGCAAAGCACAACGATATCGGCCCAGCTGCGATGATTACAAATCAGTAAATACCAATTTTTCTTGCTCAGCCCTTCTAACCCTTCTACATCCCATTGCAAGTGCGGATTAAGGCGTAACAGCGCTGCAAGACCAGCACACCAGCAATACATCATGAAATTGCAGAAAATGGAGACCTTGCGCCAGATACCGGGAACAGGCAAAAGGAGCTTTACCATACCGGCAACGATGATCGGTACTGAGCAAACAATAGTGACCAGGATGGTCAATACGATACTCAATGGGAGCGTGATAGCCGCGAGTATTCTCGTCATAATAAATTATTCAAAAGTTAGCCATAAACGGTGCGCGAAAAGGGCGCAAGGGGCTGATTCTATCAGAAAACGATGCTAATGATGGCGCTGAGTGAAATAGAAACACTCGTAACAACTATCCACATTATGATAACGGCATGAATCAGATAATCAGAAAAACGTGATGTTAACAACTCATTGAAAATAATGGGTAATTATTAAGAGGAGAAGGCTATCGCGCTGATTTTAAAGTAATGGTAAGAATTTACACACAAAGTTATCCACAGGTTTTTTTGCGAGCGATCCTGAAGATCGACAAAACTTTTCCGCAAATGCGGCGAAAAACTCAAGTTTTCCTCCTGTATGTGGCATCCTTTAACCATAATCTGTTAAACAGGCACGGACATTATGGTTCAGATCCCAGAAAACCCACTTATTCTCGTAGATGGCTCATCCTATCTCTATCGCGCCTATCATGCGTTTCCGCCGTTAACCAACAGCGCGGGAGAACCTACGGGCGCAATGTATGGTGTCCTCAACATGTTGCGCAGCCTGATCATGCAGTATCAGCCGACGCATGCTGCGGTGGTGTTTGACGCCAAAGGAAAAACCTTCCGTGATGAGCTCTTTGAACATTACAAATCGCATCGTCCTCCGATGCCGGATGATCTGCGTGCGCAAATAGAGCCGTTACATGCCATGGTTAAAGCCATGGGGTTACCTCTGCTGGCGGTCTCTGGCGTAGAAGCGGATGACGTTATCGGTACACTGGCGCGAGAAGCGGAGAAGGTGGGGCGTCCGGTATTAATCAGCACCGGCGATAAAGATATGGCACAGTTGGTGACGCCGAATATTACGCTGATCAACACCATGACTAACACCATCCTCGGCCCGGATGAAGTCGTTAATAAGTACGGTGTGCCGCCTGAGCTGATTATCGACTTTCTGGCGCTGATGGGGGACTCCTCGGATAATATTCCAGGCGTACCAGGCGTGGGTGAGAAGACGGCGCAAGCCTTGCTTCAGGGATTGGGCGGCCTGGATACGCTGTACGCCGAGCCGGAAAAAATTGCCGGTCTCACTTTCCGCGGCGCCAAAACCATGGCCGGTAAATTAGCGCAGAATAAAGACGTAGCGTACCTGTCTTATAAACTCGCCACCATTAAAACGGATGTTGAGCTGGAGCTGACCTGCGAACAGCTTGAAGTGCAGCAGCCGATTGCGGATGAACTGCTGGGCCTGTTTAAAAAATATGAGTTTAAGCGCTGGACGGCGGACGTTGAGTCAGGCAAGTGGCTACAGGCAAAGGGCGCGAAACCGGCGGCCAAACCGCAGGAAACGGTCGTTATTGATGAATCGCCCAGCGAACCGGCAGCGGCGCTCTCTTATGAAAATTATGTCACGATTCTGGACGACGTTACGCTGGAAAGCTGGATTGAAAAGCTGAAAAAAGCGCCAGTTTTTGCTTTCGACACGGAGACCGACAGCCTGGATAATATCGCCGCCAACCTGGTGGGCCTCTCGTTTGCCATCGAACCTGGCGTTGCCGCGTATGTACCTGTCGCGCATGATTATCTGGACGCTCCGGATCAAATCTCCCGCCAGCGTGCTCTGGAACTGCTGAAGCCGCTGCTGGAAGATGAAAAAGTGCGCAAAGTGGGGCAAAACCTCAAGTACGATCGCGGCGTCTTGCAAAATTACGGTATTGAGCTGCGCGGTATCGCCTTCGATACCATGCTTGAGTCTTACATTCTGAACAGCGTCGCCGGACGCCATGATATGGACAGCTTGTCCGATCGTTGGCTGAAGCACAAAACTATCACCTTTGAAGACATTGCCGGTAAAGGTAAAAACCAGCTCACCTTTAACCAGATCGCACTGGAGGAAGCGGGGCGCTATGCGGCAGAAGATGCGGATGTCACGTTACAGTTGCATCTCAAAATGTGGCCTGAGCTCCAGCAGCACAAAGGCCCGCTGAATGTTTTCGAAAACATCGAAATGCCGTTGGTGCCTGTACTGTCACGCGTTGAGCGCAATGGCGTAAAAATCGATCCTGCCGTCCTGCACAAACATTCGGAAGAAATCACGCTACGTCTGGCGGAACTGGAAAAGAAAGCGCATGACATTGCGGGCGAGGCGTTCAACCTGTCCTCGACGAAGCAGTTGCAGACCATCCTGTTTGAAAAGCAGGGTATTAAGCCGCTGAAGAAAACGCCTGGCGGCGCGCCGTCAACGTCGGAAGAGGTGCTGGAAGAGCTGGCGCTGGACTATCCGCTGCCGAAAGTGATTCTGGAGTATCGTGGTCTGGCGAAGCTAAAATCCACCTATACCGATAAGCTGCCGCTGATGATTAACCCGAAAACCGGGCGCGTCCATACGTCCTATCATCAGGCGGTAACGGCGACGGGACGTTTATCGTCCACCGATCCGAACCTGCAAAATATTCCGGTACGCAATGAAGAAGGCCGCCGCATTCGTCAGGCATTTATTGCGCCTGAGGATTATCTCATCGTGTCTGCGGACTATTCACAGATTGAGCTGCGTATTATGGCGCATCTTTCCCGTGATAAAGGGCTGCTCACGGCGTTCGCCGAAGGGAAAGATATTCACCGTGCAACGGCGGCGGAAGTCTTTGGCTTGCCGCTGGATAGCGTGACCGGGGAACAGCGCCGAAGTGCGAAAGCCATTAACTTTGGCCTGATTTACGGGATGAGCGCCTTCGGTCTTTCTCGCCAGCTTAATATTCCGCGTAAAGAGGCGCAGAAGTATATGGATCTCTACTTCGAACGCTACCCTGGCGTGCTGGAATATATGGAGCGCACCCGCGCTCAGGCAAAAGAACAAGGCTATGTGGAAACGCTGGAGGGACGCCGCCTTTACCTGCCGGATATTAAATCCAGCAACGCGGCGCGGCGCGCGGGGGCGGAACGCGCGGCGATCAATGCTCCCATGCAAGGAACGGCTGCCGATATCATCAAGCGCGCCATGATTGCCGTCGATGCCTGGCTACAGGCCGAGCAGCCACGCGTGCGGATGATTATGCAGGTACACGATGAATTAGTGTTCGAGGTGCATAAAGACGACTTAGATGCGGTAGCAAAACGTATCCATCAGTTGATGGAAAACTGCACGCGTATTGATGTGCCGTTGCTGGTGGAAGTCGGTAGCGGAGAAAATTGGGATCAAGCGCACTAAGCATTTAAGGAATAACGCGCTTTTTTCGTAATTAAGCAACATAAGCACGGGGGTTTTGTGATGGGTATTAGAATTCCCTATGTAAAGAATGAAAAAAAATTACGAAAAGGTCTTTCTGTGTTGCTCAAAAAAGAGTAAAGTTATTCACGTAGGGTACAGAGGTAAGATGTTCTATCTTTCAGACCTTTTACTTCACGTAATCGGATTTGGCTGAATATTTTAGCCGCCCCAGTCAGTTTATGACTGGGGCGTTTTTTATTGGGCGTAAGAAAAGTTTCGCTCACACCGTAGGCCGGATAAGACGCGCAGCGGCGCCATCCGGCATAGCGGGTGATTATTCCCCGTCCTGAATCTCTTCGACCGGTGCCAGTTCGCTAAACCAGCTATCCAGTTTCTGACGTAACTTATCCACTCCCTGCTTTTTCAGCGAGGAAAACGCTTCTACCTGCACATCGCCATTAAAAGCCAGCACGGCTTCACGTACCATATTCAACTGCGCCTTGCGCGCGCCGCTGGCCAGTTTGTCCGCTTTGGTCAGCAGAACCAGAACCTGGATATTGCTCTCTACAGCCCACTGGATCATCTGTTGGTCGAGGTCTTTCAACGGATGGCGGATATCCATTAAAACGACTAAGCCCTGTAGGCTTTGACGTTTCTCCAGATATTCCCCCAGCGCGCGTTGCCATTTGCGTTTCATCTCTTCCGGGACTTCCGCGTAGCCATAGCCCGGCAGGTCGACCAACCGTTTGCCATCTACGACTTCAAACAGGTTAATCAATTGGGTACGGCCCGGCGTTTTAGAGGTACGCGCCAGGCTTTTTTGGTTGGTCAATGTGTTCAGGGCGCTGGATTTGCCTGCATTGGAACGGCCAGCAAAAGCCACTTCAATTCCGCAATCGGAAGGTAAATGGCGAATATCAGGCGCACTCATCACAAAATGCGTCTGTTGATAATTCAGGTTAGTCAAAGCGGTCGTCTCCGTCAGTCAAAGCATTGTGGCGATTATACCTGAACGCCAGCAAAAGACGGATTTTTCGGCGCGTCGGTGCTGTAAGCAAAAGCCATACGCTTTGTGAGACATTGTCCATTGCACTTATGCGACATGACAGAGTCGTTGTCAGGCTCAAAGCCAGTTAATATAGTTAAATCATGAATTTATAGAAAGGTAATTGTCTGAAAAAAAGGGATTTGCCGTGTCGGTATCTTGTGAGTTTACCCCAAAAGAGTAAAGTAATGCACATAGCGAGGACGCTAACAGGATCAACGACTCAGGATGAGGGTCAGGAGCGCCAGGAGGCGAAGACACAGGATTGTCAGGAAGACAAACGTCCGGAGACGTTAGTAAAAGGAAATGGAAACAACATGGAATGTTCCAGGCTAAGGGAAAAACAGGGCGTGTTGATAGCCAACAGGGATGGTGGAACCCGTTAAGGGTCGTGAGTCAAGAAAAAAGGCGGCAGATTACTCTGTCGCCTTTTTTCTTTGCTTGCTTTCTGCTAGATTCCGCCTCAATTCTATACTGAATAAAACGGCTTAAAGATCTGACATCATGAAAAAACCAACCTCTGCACCGCGCAGTAAAGCCTTTGGCAAACAGCGTCGTAAAACGCGTGAAGAGTTAAACCAGGAGGCGCGCGACCGTAAACGCCTGAAAAAACATCGCGGTCATGCGCCGGGAAGTCGCGCGGCGGGCGGCAATTCCGCTTCGGGCGGCGGCAATCAGAATCAACAAAAAGATCCACGTATTGGCAGTAAAACACCTGTTCCATTGGGCGTGACTGAAAAAGTGACCCAACAGCATAAACCGAAAAGTGAGAAACCTATGCTTTCACCGCAGGCGGAGTTGGATTTACTGGAAACGGATGAGCGCCTGGATGCGCTGTTAGAACGTCTGGAAGCGGGCGAAACCCTGAGTGCGGAAGATCAAGCCTGGGTAGATGCCAAACTGGATCGTATTGATGAACTGATGCAGAAGCTTGGTCTGTCTTACGATGACGACGAAGAAGACGACGAAGAGGACGAGAAGCAGGAAGATATGATGCGCCTGCTAAGAGGCGGCAACTAACGGGTTTACACCGTGGGCTTGCCCGTCCTGCTTATAACCCTTCCGGTTATATGTTATCTGGTGTGGTTATTCGTTAAACTACAGCGATTGTCGCGGCGACAGAAATGGCTGCGCAGCCGGCTTGCCGCCCGTCATGGCGTGAAGCCGGTACGCCGTACCCGCCAGAGACGCCATCGGAAGGAGTGAGCATGTCTGAACAGCAAATAGACTGGGATCTGGCCCTGATCCAGAAATATAATTATTCCGGGCCACGATATACCTCGTACCCAACCGCGCTGGAGTTTTCTGAAGACTTCGAGGACGCCGCATTCTTGCAGGCTGTGGCGCGTTATCCTGAACGTCCGCTCTCGCTGTATGTGCATATCCCGTTTTGTCACAAGTTGTGTTATTTCTGCGGCTGCAACAAGATTGTCACCCGCCAACAGCATAAAGCTGACCAGTATCTTGACGCGCTTGAGCAGGAAATTCGCCATCGCGCGCCGCTGTTTGCAAACCGTCATGTCAGCCAGCTTCACTGGGGCGGCGGTACGCCTACTTACCTGAATAAAGCGCAAATCAGCCGCTTAATGACGCTGTTGCGTGAAAATTTCCACTTTAATACCGACGCGGAAATCTCGATCGAAGTCGATCCCCGTGAAATTGAGCTGGATGTGCTCGATCATTTACGTGCGGAAGGTTTTAACCGCCTGAGTATGGGCGTGCAGGACTTTAATAAAGAGGTGCAGCGCCTGGTTAACCGCGAGCAGGATGAAGAATTCATCTTTGCGCTGCTTAATCACGCCCGCGATATCGGCTTTACCTCGACCAATATCGATTTGATCTACGGTCTACCGAAACAGACGCCGGAAAGCTTCGCTTTCACGCTGAAGCGTGTGACGGAACTGAACCCCGATCGTTTGAGTGTCTTTAACTATGCGCATCTGCCAACGCTTTTTGCCGCCCAGCGTAAAATTAAAGATGCCGATTTACCCAGCGCGCAGCAGAAACTGGATATTTTGCAGGAGACGATCGTATCGCTTACTCAGGCCGGTTATCAGTTTATCGGGATGGACCATTTTGCCCGTCCGGACGACGAACTGGCCGTCGCGCAGCGCGAAGGCGTGCTGCACCGTAATTTTCAGGGCTATACGACCCAGGGCGATACCGATCTGCTGGGGATGGGGGTTTCTGCTATCAGCATGATTGGCGATGGCTACATGCAGAACCAGAAAGAGCTGAAGCGTTATTACCAGCAAGTGGATGAGCGGGGCAATGCGCTATGGCGTGGTATTACGCTGACCCGTGATGATTGCATTCGTCGCGATGTTATCAAGGCGCTGATTTGTAACTTCCGCCTGGATTTTAACGCTGTCGAACAGCAGTGGGGTTTGCATTTCGCTGAGTATTTTGCCGAAGATTTGCAGTTACTGTCGCCGCTGGCGAAAGATGGGCTGGTGGATATTAGCGAGAAGGGAATTCAGGTGACGGCGAAAGGTCGTTTGCTGATCCGCAATATCTGCATGTGCTTTGACGCGTATCTGCGCCAGAAAGCGCGGATGCAGCAGTTCTCGCGCGTCATTTAGCCGGGTTGCCCGGTGGCGCTGCGCTTACCGGGCCTACACGTTGCGACAACCTGTAGGCCGGATAAGCATTAGCGCCATCCGGCACATTGTCAGCTGAACAGTCCTACCAGCGCGGCACACAACACGGCGGCTAGCGCAGTTTGTGGCGTGTGGCTGTCGACCGCTCCACTCGATACCAGATTAATAATAGATTCTAACATAATGAATCCCCCCGTTTGCCGGGCATGATCATACTGAACTCATCGGAACAGTAAAGCGCAAAATAGCAGCGTTTTGCGCTCAATTATTAATCTTTACACTCGCGGGTAATGTTTACTCCATTCCCAGCTCTTTCAACTTCCGCGTTAGGGTGTTTCGCCCCCAACCGAGCAGCCTGGCGGCTTCCTGTTTATGACCCTGCGTATGGCGTAATGCCGTGGTCAGTAGCGTTCTCTCCAGTTCTGGCTGCGCTTCAGAAAGCAGGTTTTGATGACCGGATCGCAAGGCGCGGTCCGCCCATTGCGCCAGTAATGTCGCCCAGCTATCCGGCGGCAGGTGGGACGGGCTATCCGGCGCCGAGGCTTCAAACAGTTCGCCCGGTAAATCCTGAATCAATACCTCCTGTCCGGCGGCCATGACGGTGAGCCAGCGGCAGGTATTTTCTAACTGACGCACGTTACCAGGCCATGCCAGGCGCGTTAACGCCGTTTCGGTTTCCGGATGTAATAATTTGGCTTCCACACCTAATTCACGGGCGGCGACCTGCAAAAAATGGCGCGCCAGGCGCGGAATATCCTCACGGCGCTCGCGCAACGGCGGAAGATGGATACGAATCACGTTCAGGCGGTGGAACAGGTCTTCGCGGAATTTCCCTTCCTGAACGCGTCGTTCGAGGTTCTGGTGGGTGGCGGCGATAATGCGCACATCCACTTTTACCGGCGCGTACCCGCCCACGCGGTAGAACTGTCCGTCAGCCAGCACGCGTAACAGACGAGTCTGGACATCCAGCGGCATATCGCCAATTTCGTCCAGAAACAGCGTGCCGCCGTCAGCCTGCTCGAAACGGCCCTGCCGGATGGTATTCGCCCCGGTAAAAGCGCCTTTCTCATGGCCAAACAGTTCGGATTCAATCAAATCTTTCGGGATGGCCGCCATATTGAGCGCGATAAACGGCGCTTTGGCGCGTGGGCTATGGCGATGTAGCGCATGGGCGACCAGTTCTTTACCGGTTCCTGATTCGCCGTTAATCAGCACGCTAATCGAAGAACGCGACAGCCGACCAATAATGCGAAACACATCCTGCATGGCGGGCGCTTCGCCTATCATGTCTGTTGTCGGGCCGTTAACCTCGATATTACGCGGCTGCTGCTGCTCCTGATAGTGGCTAATCGCGCGCTCGACCAGAGCGACGGCTTCATCAATATCAAACGGTTTAGGCAGATAATCAAACGCCCCCTGCTGATAGGCGCTCACGGCGGCATCTAAATCGGAATGCGCGGTCATAATGATGACCGGAAGCATCGGGTGACGCTGTTTAATCTGCTTTAATAGCGCCAGCCCGTCCATTCCCGGCATTCGGATATCCGACAACAAGACGTCCGGCGTTTTACTGGCCAGCGCAGCCAGTACTTCATTACCATTCTCAAAGGTGGTACAGGTCAACCCTGCCCCGGCGAGAGCACGCTCAAGCACCCAACGGATGGAACTATCATCATCGACGACCCAGACTATTCCTCGTTGCATAAACACCTCTATTTCCGAATCGGCAGGTAAACCGAAAACTCGGTATGCCCCGGCCAACTGGTAAATTCAATTTTGCCGGCGTGTTGATCGATAAGATTGCGGGCGATAGATAACCCAAGCCCGGTGCCGCCTTCGCGACCGCTGACCATCGGGTAGAACAGCGTATCCTGTAAATGGGGAGGAATGCCCGGCCCATTGTCTTCAACGTCTATACGCGCCGCCAGGCGATAGCGTTCGCCATGCAGCGTTAACTGGAAGGCGGTACGGGTACGCAACGTAATTTCGCCGCCTTCCGGCCCCAGCGCCTGCAAGGCATTGCGGACAATATTCAGCAGTACTTGCTCAATTTGTTCCGGATCGTGCGGCAGTTCTGGCAGACTGGGGTCGTAATCGCGGATAAGCCGGACATTATCCGGCAGTTCCATCGACACCAGCGCCACCACGCGCTCCGCGACTTTATGTATGCTCTCGGTAATGTGCATTCCCGGGTGCTGCGGCCCCAGCAAACGATCGACAAGGTTGCGTAGCCTGTCGGCCTGTTCAATGATGACTTTGGTATATTCCATTAGCGCCGGGTCGGGCAGCGCCTTGCTGAGTAGCTGCGCCGCGCCGCGCAGGCCGCCGAGCGGATTTTTGATTTCGTGCGCCAGACCGCGCACCAGATCGCGGGCGGCGATTTGCTGCGCGTGCTGCAACTGCTCCTGACTCAGACGACGCTGGTTATCCATCGGCGCCATTTCGAGCAGTATAAAATCGTCGGGCAGACGTTGGGCGGTCAAAGAGAGAATATGCGAGCGACTATCAATCACCAGCGTCACTTCGTTATCGGTAAAGCCTTGCCCTGCCGCTAAACTTTCGCGCATCAGGTCAATGTTTAACGAAAAATAGCTCAACAGTTCAGGTAACGGCGTCCCGAACAGTTTGCGTGAGCTTTGCGCGAGCAACTGCTGCGCGGCAGGATTGGCGTAATGGATTGCCAGCGCGTCGTCGACCACCAGCACGCTGTTGATTAACGAATTGAGGATCTGCCCAGCATCGGGCTGTATGCCGCTTGCCATTCAGCAGTCTCCTGGAAAAGGTTGCACCATTTTAGTGCATTATAGCTTTTTACCACTAAAAAGCGCGTGAGATCAGATTGTTGGTGGAGAAAAAAGCCCATCCAGGGATGGGCTGAAAGTTTCCACGGCAACTCAAAAACTCCTGACGCCTTTCACGCTGCTGCTGCGTTGGCTGCCTTCGCTTACCCCAGTCACATCGCTATCTATGCTCCTGGGGATGTGCTCAGTTGCCGCCTTGCCGCAACGCGAAATTCGTCGGATTTTTAATATACGATTAAACGCTGTAGTACAGCTCAAACTCTACCGGGTGCGGGGTCATACGCACGCGGTCATCTTCTTCGCGACGCAGCGCAATATACGCATCGATCGCTTCATCCGTGAACACGCCGCCTGCTTTCAGGAACTCGCGGTCCAGGTCCAGCGCGTTCAGCGCTTCTTCCAGAGAACCCGCTACCTGTGGGATCTCTTTCGCTTCTTCCGGCGGCAGGTCATACAGGTTTTTGTCCATGGCTTCGCCCGGGTGAATCTTATTCTTAATCCCGTCCAGACCGGCCATCAGCAGGGCGGCAAAGCACAGATACGGGTTAGCCGCCGGGTCCGGGAAGCGAACTTCGATACGGCGCGCTTTCGGAGACGCCACCACCGGAATACGGATGGAGGCGGAACGGTTACGGGCGGAGTAGGCCAGCATCACCGGCGCTTCGTAACCCGGGACCAGACGCTTGTAGGAGTTGGTGGTCGGGTTCGCCAGGGCGTTGATGGCTTTGGCGTGTTTGATGACGCCGCCGATGTAGTACAGCGCCTGCTCAGACAGACCGGCATATTTGTCGCCAGAGAACAGGTTGGTGCCGTTCTTCGCCAGCGACATGTGGCAGTGCATACCGGAACCGTTATCGCCGAACATCGGTTTTGGCATAAAGGTCGCGGTCTTACCGAAGCGGTGAGCCACGTTATGCACGACATATTTGTAAATCTGAATTTCGTCGGCTTTTTTGGTCATGGTGTTAAAGCGGGTCGCCACTTCGTTCTGACCTGCGGTCGCTACTTCGTGGTGGTGCGCTTCAACGACCAGGCCCATCTGCTCCATGACCAGACACATTTCAGAACGGATATCCTGCGCGGAGTCAACTGGCGGAACCGGGAAATAACCGCCTTTCACGCCCGGACGATGGCCTTTGTTGCCGCCTTCGTACTTGGTAGAGGAGTTCCAGGCGCCTTCAATATCGTCAATCGCCACATGTGAGCCGGAGATAGATGCGCCGAAGCGGATGTCGTCGAACAGGAAGAATTCAGGTTCCGGCCCAAACAGGACGGTATCGGCGATACCGGTCGCGCGCAGGTAGTCTTCCGCACGTTTTGCGATGGAACGTGGGTCACGGTCATAACCTTGCAGAGTGCCAGGCTCCAGGATGTCGCAACGGATAATCAGGGTAGAGTCCGCGAAGAACGGGTCAATCACTGCGGTGGATGCGTCTGGCATCAGCACCATGTCGGATTCGTTAATGCCTTTCCAGCCGCCGATAGAGGAGCCGTCAAACATTTTGCCTTCTTCAAAGAATTCGGCATTTACCTGATGAGCAGGAATCGTGACGTGCTGTTCTTTGCCTTTGGTATCGGTGAAGCGCAGATCGACAAACTTCACTTCGTGCTCGTTCAGCATCGTCAAAACGTGTTCAGCGGACATACTTGTACTCTCCCGGATTGGTCATGGTCGGTCGTCGTGGTAACGAGATCTTCAATTCTGCTGGCCGTGTCGCCGTAAAAATATAAAGCGAAATCTGTGCCAACTTTCACATTGCCCCCAAAAGGCGTTATCATGCGCACCATCGTGCAAAAGGGCTGCACCACGGTGATTATGTTGCACCAAAATAGTGCTTCAATGTGAACATTAAGCACCACATTGGTGCAATAGAACGCAAGCCACCCTTTTAACGCTCCGTGAAAGCGATCACAAAGAGACTCTGCAATACTTGTTTGCGGAGGATGTTTGTGATCCTGTTTTGTAGTGCGATTAATCCGTGTACAATAACGCGCTATTTCTAATGCCTGAGGCAAAGTTGTGATCGAAAATTTGCGTAACATCGCCATCATCGCGCACGTTGACCATGGTAAAACTACCCTGGTTGATAAGCTGCTCCAGCAATCCGGTACGTTCGACGCGCGTGCCGAAACTCAAGAGCGAGTGATGGACTCCAACGATTTGGAGAAAGAGCGTGGTATTACTATCCTCGCTAAAAACACCGCTATTAAATGGAATGATTACCGTATCAACATCGTTGATACTCCCGGGCACGCTGACTTCGGTGGTGAAGTAGAGCGCGTCATGTCCATGGTTGACTCTGTGCTGCTGGTGGTTGACGCATTTGACGGCCCGATGCCGCAAACGCGCTTCGTGACCAAAAAAGCCTTTGCTCATGGCCTGAAACCTATTGTGGTTATCAACAAGGTTGACCGTCCTGGCGCGCGCCCTGACTGGGTTGTTGACCAGGTATTCGACCTGTTTGTTAACCTCGACGCGACCGACGAACAGCTGGACTTCCCGATCATCTACGCTTCGGCGCTGAACGGTATCGCGGGTCTGGACCACGAAGATATGGCGGAAGACATGACCCCGCTGTATCAGGCGATCATTGATCATGTTCCGGCGCCGGACGTTGACCTCGATGGTCCGTTGCAGATGCAGATCTCCCAGCTGGACTACAACAACTACGTTGGCGTTATCGGCATCGGCCGTATCAAACGCGGCAAAGTGAAGCCGAACCAGCAGGTCACTATCATCGATAGTGAAGGGAAAACCCGTAACGCGAAAGTAGGTAAAGTGCTGACGCATCTGGGTCTGGAGCGTATCGACAGCGATATCGCCGAAGCGGGCGATATCATTGCGATCACCGGTCTGGGCGAGCTGAACATTTCCGACACCATCTGCGACCCGCAGAACGTTGAAGCGCTGCCGGCGCTGTCCGTTGATGAGCCGACCGTGTCTATGTTCTTCTGCGTTAACACCTCGCCGTTCTGCGGTAAAGAAGGTAAGTTTGTGACTTCTCGTCAGATTCTTGACCGTCTGAACAAAGAGCTGGTGCATAACGTGGCGCTGCGCGTTGAAGAAACCGAAGATGCGGATGCGTTCCGTGTATCCGGTCGTGGCGAACTGCACCTGTCCGTGCTGATTGAAAATATGCGTCGTGAAGGTTTCGAACTGGCGGTTTCCCGTCCGAAAGTTATCTTCCGTGAAATCGACGGTCGTAAACAAGAGCCGTACGAAAACGTGACGCTGGACGTCGAAGAGCAGCACCAGGGGTCTGTCATGCAGGCGCTGGGCGAGCGTAAAGGCGACCTGAAAAACATGAATCCGGACGGTAAAGGCCGCGTACGTCTCGACTACGTGATCCCAAGCCGTGGGCTGATTGGTTTCCGTTCAGAATTCATGACCATGACTTCCGGTACGGGTCTGCTGTACTCCACCTTCAGCCATTACGACGATATTCGTCCGGGTGAAGTGGGCCAGCGTCAGAACGGCGTACTGATCTCCAACGGTCAGGGTAAAGCGGTGGCGTTTGCGCTGTTCGGTTTGCAGGATCGCGGTAAGCTGTTCCTGGGTCACGGCGCGGAAGTTTATGAAGGCCAGATTATTGGTATTCACAGTCGCTCCAACGACCTGACGGTAAACTGCCTGACCGGTAAGAAACTGACCAACATGCGTGCGTCTGGTACGGATGAAGCGGTGATTCTGGTTCCGCCAATTAAAATGAGCCTTGAGCAAGCGCTGGAGTTCATTGATGACGACGAACTGGTAGAAGTCACCCCAACCTCTATCCGTATCCGTAAACGTCACCTGACGGAAAACGATCGCCGCCGTGCGAACCGTGGTCAGAAAGAAGAGTAATTAACGTTCTTACGGATAAAAACCCTGTCGAAATGAAAACTCGGCGGGGTTTTTTTATTCACATTGATAAAGAGATAAGGTTGCCAAAAAATCAGCAATCGCTGGCGTATTATGCCGACCAATGACGCTATCCGCATACACCTTTGCCCGAGCGCTGGCATTCCCCATCGCGACGCCCAATCCGGCTAAACGTAGCATTTCCGCATCGTTATCATTATCGCCAAACGCCATCACTTCGCGCATTGCGATATGCTGTTGCTGTGCATATCTGGCGAGGCTTTGTCCTTTGCTACATCCCTTCTGGAGAATATCCAGTTGATGATGCCAGGACCAGGTACAGCTTAGCTGTAATTCATGCTGTATAAACTCAGCAATATTTTGTAGTTGTTTTATGTGCCGATGAACGACGCTGATTTGCCAAATATTCTCCCTACTGCTTAGCTCATCAGCCTGAAAGATTATTTTATCATCAGCACGAATTGTCGGTTTAAGCGGATATACCCGCGCCAGTATTTTTTCCGTTTGTAAGTGCGTCAGCGGCAGCGGATCAAGGATCTGCTGTTGAGCCGGTTGATAAATATAACTTCCGTTACAACAGATCATCGGTTCGGTGAGCGCCAGCGTTTGATAATACGCATAGGCTTCACGATGAGAGCGACCGGTGACAAGCATTATTCGGCAGCCCATGTCCTGCATCTGACGGATAGCGGTTAGCGACTCTGGCAGAATTTGTTTATTACGGTTTAGCAGCGTTCCATCAAGATCAAAAGCGATTAAACGATATCGCATGAGCGCCCGATCCTAAAACAGCGTGAGGCATCCAGGTGATTCAGCAATGGAATATCGAGACGGTGCTGATAAGCGAGAAAACAGTGGCATTGTTTTGCCTGGCAGGCGGGAGAATTAAGCCGTTGCTGATATAAATTACCCATTTTAATTTTGCTGATATGACAAGCAAAAAGATCGCCTTCTGCATTCATAAAAATACTTTTTCTTCCTGCGGTACAGATATCCAGCTGCGCTGGCCACTGCTGCGTTTCAACCACATACAGCGGATCGAGTTCGCCGAAGGCGATGGTTTCCTCAACGGTATGCCGGGTATTGGCACACTCGTTGGCGTTAAACCAAAAATAATTCTGGTCAGGCAACCGCTGGCGTAGCCAACGAAACTGGTCGATATCTTTCATACTGGCGACAGCCCCCGCGCACCAGGTTATTCCGGCGGCAGAGAGCGCTAAACACTGCTGGAGAAAGCGCTCAGCGGTAATTTGTGAGGGATGAAAAGAACACCATAACCGAAGCTTTGAGATATCTCCGCCGCCGGCACGAAATGCCTCCAGCAATGACATTAACGAAAAAGAGGCGTTAGTTTGTATGCCTAACGCCTGAACATGAGGATAGCGGCTAATTTCTGCCAGCGCCGCCATGTAATAACGCAAGCGTAGCGCCTCGCCATAAGGCGTAATCATCACATTCAACGGCGTACCTAAAAGAGGCAAATGGTCAACCATGCGCCATAGCGCGGCTTCGTCGCGTTTTTTATCGTTACGGGCGTGTTTATGGAACGGGCAATAGCCGCAATGATAATTACACGATTTAAGATAGCCGCGATAAAACAGCGTGTGAATATCGCGCAGGGCGGGGATGCTCATCTCTGCCGATTCTCCCGTAGCATCACCTCAGGCGAAACGAACACAGGAGCAAGGCAATCGGATAATGCCATACCGGTCTCCGTTAGCCGGAGGCGACTGCCATTCTGATAACAGTAGCCCTGCCGTATAAAGAGTTCCAGGTCGGGGAAATCCCTTAGCGCATCGCTGGCAAAATATTGCTGATAGTCGCTAAGAGAAAGTCCCTGCCAGAAAAATAGATTTTTAATGATAAAGCGGCGTTTCATTTCATCAGGGGGGAGCAGATAACCGTGATTAATGACGGTTTTATCCGGGCTGTCGATAAACGCCTGAATGATTTTTCGTGATGTTTGCAGGTTCGACGACCACGGTGAACAGTAATGCAGATTGCCAAGATAACTTCTGCCGCCCGCGCCGAGCGCCAGTGAGTTTTCAAATCCGCAGCTTTCCGCCGCGGCGGATGGCACTGGATTAAGGACGAAACGGCGCATGGACGTTTGGGTATAGCCCGCGTTGCGTAAAAGATCGCGGGCTAAAACGTAGTAGCTATGCATATTTTCCTGGCGAGGCATATTATAAAGCGGATAAAGGAACAGCTCTTCCGGTTGATAAACGAGCGCCTGATGTAACGATTCCGTCAGGCTTGCGTGAGTCTGGCCGGGAATGCCGTAAATAATATCAATATTGAGTGATGGAAAATGACCTGCCTTTAGCCATTCCAGCGCCTGGTGCGCGCTGGCGGCATTGTGGCGGCGGTGCAGCGTATGTAACTCGCTATCATGAAAACTTTGTACGCCAATACTGACGCGATTAACGGAAAAGGCGTTTAATAGCGCTACTTTTTCTGCCGTGGTATCCGTAGGGGAAGTTTCAATTGTTTTATAAATATTCCAGTCAACATTGAGCACATCAAAGACGGAAAAAAATAACTTCTCTAATTGCGCAATGTTTAATAGCAGAGGTGTGCCGCCGCCTACGGTAAAGCTTGCCCAGTGGACGGGCGCCAGCGCCATTTGTTGGCCCTGGGTAATAATCGCGTCGATATAGCTATCAATGAACGTATTCTCTGCGCCAGTGCAGGTAAATAAATTACAGAACCCGCAGCGACTTTGACAAAACGGCATATGAACATACAGATGTGTGTCGTGCTCGTAAATCCGCGGTTTTACTTCGCTAAAGCTGACGTTCTCCAGCTCCCGATAAGCCGTCTTATGCGGATAACTGTACATATACTGACGATAAATATCATTGTTATTCATATTAATGATTACAGCTCAGCAAGAAATGCATATAGGGAACGGTATTAACGATCGGATGATTAAAACTATGGAAATATTTCCCGTCTTCGCCATAGCAGGTACCGTGATCGGAACAGATAATAACGAACGTTTCGCCGCCGGTTTGGCGGAAAATGTTCAGTAATCCGTCGATGCGGGCGTCGATATAGCGTAGCGCGGCGGCATGGGTCTCAACGGTATCGCCAGGGGCCGCGCCCTCCACGTAAAAATGGTTAGGGTAATGAATCGTGTCGATATTGATATACATCATGACCGGTTGGCTGCCAGCACGTTCGGCCATGATTTTCTGGATATAATGGATCTGGTTATCCATACTTTCTTTAACCGTACAGGCAAAGCGTGGATGCCAGTAACTCTCTTTAAACATCGACGGGAACACTTTTCCCATGCCGGAGCGGTTATTAAAGAAAGAGACGCCGCCAATACAGATGGTCTGGTAGCCTTTATTTTCCAGACTTTTTATCCATGTTGCGTCATCAAAGGCAAATGCATTTTTCGGCCCTTTACGACCAAGTCCGATATCTTTTGGGAAAAACAGCATGGTCTGATTAACGGTATCATCAATAGGTTTTGGCATAAAACCTGAAAACATGGCGTGATGCGAAGGCCAGGTAAAATTACCGGCCGCCTCGCATTTCGTCCATTGTCCATAATGATTAAGGTTGGGCGTATTTCCGGCGGTTTGTTCCTGAAGCGCAATATCGTAGCGTAACGAGTCCAGCACAATAAAAAGAATATGAGCGTTATTACTAATTAGCGTATTCATATCGAATTCGCCATCGCCTGTGTCAATCGACGCGTGTAGCGAGACGGGGACTTCATCCATTGAATTATACATTTTGCTTCCTCATGGCCCGGATTTGCGCCTGATAAATTAGATTATTCTGCTGCGCATCCTGATAAATCAAATCACCCTGGCCATTAATTTCAATAATATAAGGCGTCAGGCTGGTGGTAAGTAAAACATCAATACCCGCTAAGCGAATGCCAGGGAAAAGCCGCATGGCATTTTGACAGAGCGTATCGATCTCAGTCACTTTTGCGGCAGATAACTCCAGACTTTCGAAGCAGTAAGCCTGGTTTTGCAGATGTAAGTTAGTAATGGGCTGCGAGGAGGTTCTGACCACTCGCCAGATAATTTCGCCATCCAGGCAGACGATGCGTAAATCATAGGTTTTATGCTTTACGCTGGCTTTGGGCAGCCACTGTTCGACGAGGTTTTCCTGCTGAAGAACGCCATCAATAATGAGCTGGATATCTTCTTTCTGACGATACTGTTGGATTTTTTTGCTGTTAAATAGCTGTTGTCCTGATATGGCAATCGCGCTGTAAAGCACCTGCTTTATGCCATCGGGGTGGCGGCGCAAAGCGATAACGCCCGCCGCGCCAGAACCCAGCGAGGGCTTAATGAACACGCTGGCGACCCTTTTTTCCTCCATGATGGCGGTGAGCTGTGTAAAACTTTTTACGTCTTCCGCTACCAACGGCGGCGTGGGGATGCCGTGTTCCAGTAAGCGCCGCTTGCAGCGTTTTTTATCCAACAGGTGAATGAGGCCCGCCGGATGGTTAAGCCAGGTGACGCCAGGACGCGCCGCCATGTTCTGCAAAAAATGGATATAGTCCAGACCGATCGCGTTTATTTTGCGGATGTCTGTTTCACTGTGTACTGGCGGGTCGATTTTAACGATGCCAGAGGTCAGAGAAGCGTCCAGCGCGTGCGGATGAGTCAGCGCCGTGACGGGTTCCCCAAGTACGGCGGCAGCCTGCATAAAATAATGCGTGCGCTTGCTCTGATGGGGGCCAATGAGCGTAATCACAATAAATCCCTTTATCGTTGAGTAGGGGAATGTGCACATTCCCCAACACAATCACTCGGTGTACATCGCATTCATATAAATATCGCCATCGTAATCATCAGGCTCCAGAGCTTCTGAAAGATTCAGCGGTATCGGCAGCGCCGCTTTTAGCTTTTCCTGCATCTCCGGCGTCAAATAGTGGTGGTGGAGATCGAGTGTTTCCAGATGCGCAATTCGGTCTTTATGCTCCAGCAGCGCCTCTGCGCCGTTGTCCGTTAAGGTACCGCATGAGAGTTCCAGCACTTCAAGCTGCGGCAGGATATTACTTTCCAGCACCCGGCGGGCGATATCATCCTGCTCTTCGCTGTTCATCAACCCCAGATGGGTGAGCTGAGGGAAAAGATCTTTCGATGCCAGCGCCATCACGTCATCCAGCGAACCGTCAAAACCGTATTCCTCTACGCCCAGGAAGAGCTTCAGCGTTTTTAATGCAGGGAGCTGCGCATTTTGTAGTTCGGCAAGCACGTTAGAAGGGATGCCACCGGAAATGATTTCCAGGTGCTCCAGTTTCTCATGATGTATAGCGCCCAGTCGCAGATCCGACGCGCCTTTAATAATCAGTTCTTTCAGATTGGGTAACGCCGCATAGAGCCTGGAATAGTCACCTTGTTTAATCCAGGAGATCTCGCAGTCTTCGCTCTCCATATCACCGATAAACAGTGATTCCAGGTGAGCAAAGCGGGAGGCGTTCTCCACAATCATATCAATAATAGGCTGGCAGGTTTCGTCTTCCCAACAATCACCCCAGTTACCAATGGTCAGTGAGCGAAGCTTTGGCAGATCTTCATCGGTTAAAATTAAATTAATGAGCTGTTCCTGGGTTAATTCATTGTCCCAATCAATATTAAATCGCTTATTCATTTGTTTCCCTTCTCTATAAGCATGAATATGGTAAAACGCTTTGCGAATATTATCATGGCGCTTAGGGGCGGGATATCGGGAGTCTGATTCAGGATGAATGAGCGGGCAGAACAACTACCCGCTGTGATGCAGATTCGGAAAATAGAGGCGATAATATCAGAAGAAATACTTCGCCCCGATACGAATCTGGTTTTGCTCTCTATGGTAGGGGCCCACGTTACGATCTAACCAGCGTAATTCAAAATAGGGCAGCCAGTGTTCATTGATACGATACCGGAAGGTATTAGTGATTTCCCAATGATGCTTCGTACCATTACTACTATTAAAATCATTAACGTTATAAAAATAGTGGGGTTCAAAGGTATAAGAAAATTTATCGGTAATGATAAAATTCCAATAGTTACCGAGTTCATAGCTGTCATTATTATCCAGTTTGCCATTCAAATCGGTTGAACTATAATTATTGTGATTATATCGGTTACGTACCGTAAGATTAAACCACGGGGTAAATTTATAGTTAACATCCAGATAGACGGCGCCGCCGGAACCAATGCTTTTGTCGTTTATTAACCCGCCAGGCTGGATGGTTAATTTATCTGTAGGTTTAAATAACGGATACCAGCCCTCAATCTCATTATAACCGTGCTTTAATTCATCATCACGCTGTAGCGTATAGGTATTGGTCAACATAATTCCGGCACCCATATCGGAGTTATAGCCGACGCGCAGCATAAACTCCATTTGGTCAGACGCCAGGTTATAGGCCTCACGGTTTTCTACATAAGCGCCAGCAAAAACAGAGGTGGATATTACTGAAGTTAATATCACTAGAGTATTCAGAGATTTCATAATAAATCCATTTTTCAAATATAGGGAAGCCGCCATCCATCGGGATGGATAAAGCGGCAAGCGTCGTTTAATTATTTACAGTAGAAATACTTTGTTTATTATTAGTCGCGACAATTTGATTACCTGTTTTCTTTCGTTGGGCAATTTCCTCGATAATAAAAGCGAAACGTTGTTCATTGAGCTTATAAAAAAAGCCCATCGTTAGTGCTGCGATAATGGCAAGACCGCAAGGCCATAAAAAAATGAGCTGACGCAAACCAAGCAGCGTGGTGTCACTTTGAGCTATGTTGGGGATATAACCGATTTGCGTCAGCATAATACCTGGCAAAAAGCCAGCAAGCGCAGCGGAAATTTTGCGGGAAAAGGTGTAACCCGTATACACCGAGCCTTCAGCGCGAATACCCGTTTTCCATTCACCGTAGTCAACCGTATCCGGAACCAGTGCCCAGTTCAGGCTGTTGACGAAAGCGGTACCGAAGAAGGCGATACAAGAGAAAATAACAAACAGGAATGACGTTCCACCCCAGATAAAATTCAGGATATCGCCAACGGCCCACAATATCAGACCACCAAGATAAACCTGTTTTTTCCCGAAGCGTTTTACCGCAGCAGGTACTAATAAAACACCAATCAGGATACAGCCCATGCTGAAAAAACCCATCCATGACAACAAATGAATATCGTTCAGCACGTATTGAGTGTAATAAACCTGAATGGCCAGCTTGATATTAAAGGCGGCCAGCGTGCACAAATTGGCAACGCAGAGCACCAGCAGCGGCGGATTACGAAAAATCGCGCAGAAGGACTTCAATACGCTGGGTTTATGCGTGTCAGGTACGGTTTCGATATACCGTTCTTTCACCCCGCTAAAGCACCACCACATGCTGAACAGCCCGCAGACCGAAAAAATGACTGCTGCAATCAGATAACCCAGCGAAGGGGAACGGGTAAACAGCGCCTGAATGGGCATAAAACCTACGGTACAAAGAAGAAGGCCAATGGTAGCGCCGCCTTGTCGCCATGCGGCGAGCTGGGCCCGCTCATGCGGATTTTTGGTAATAGCGGGTACCATCGCGCCGTATGAGCAGTTCATCAGGCTGTAGAACAGACCGAACAACATAAACAGCACCGTCGCGAAGGCTGTTTTAACGGGTAAAGTAAAGTGAGTGGCAAAGAATTGCGCAGTAGCAACCAGAGCCACCGGAAATGACGCATACAGAATAAAAGGCCGAAACTTTCCTTTTGCGCCAATATTACGGCGTGAGTCCAGCAATACGCCGGTGAGCATATCGGTAAAAGCGGTGAAGAATTTCGCCACCAGAAAGATAATTCCACCGTAATATGCAGGCATCCCGAGTTCATCGGTATAAAACTTCAGTAGATACAGCGTACCGATACATAGCATCAGATTTGAGCCGAAATCGCCCACGCCATAGGCGCATTTTTCCCGCAGGCTCAACTTTAGCGTTAGCGGATCATGATTAGACATAATCGCCTCTCAAAACGCCCCGCAGGGCGTTATATTTTATTGTTGTTAAACCGTATGTTTCCGGGCCTCAATCTCTTCCACAATTCGCACGTACATCTTCTCGTTGAGGTTGTAGAAACAGCCCATCGCAATAATGGTGATGACCGCCAGCACGCAAGGATAAATAAAGATCAACTGGCGTAGGCCTTCGACGGTGCCTGCCGATTGCACCACATTCGGGATATAACCGATTTGCGTCAGCATCCAGCCGGGGAAGAACCCTGCCAGCGCCTGGGAGACCTTACGGAAGAACGTGAAGCCGGTGTAAACCGTCCCTTCCGAGCGGACGCCGGTGCGCCATTCACCGTACTCCACCGTGTCGGAAACCAGCGCCCAGTTCAGGCTGTTGACGAAGGCGGAACCGAAGAACGCCAGGCAGGAGAAGGCGACAAAACTGACCGAGCCGCCGCCAAAGAAGTAGTTGAGCAGATCGCCCGCCACCCATATTAACAGCCCGCCGATATAGACTTTCTTCTTGCCAAAACGCCTGACTGCGCCGGGCATCAAAAAGACGCCGATAAAAATACAGCCCATGCTAAAGAAGCCCATCCAGGAGAGGAGGATCGGGTCGTTAAGAACGTACTGTGTGTAATAAACCTGAATCGCCAGTTTGACGTTGAAGGCGCCGAGAGTACAAAGGTTGGCGATACACAGAATAAACAGCGGACGGTTACCGGCGATGGCGCGGAACGACTGCAATAATCCGGGCTTTTGCGCGTTATCGACAGGTTTCACTTCGACGTAGCGCTCTTTAACGCCGGCGTAGCACAGCCACATAAATAGCAGGCCAAACAATGAAAATAGCGTGGCGGCGAAAATATAGCTGAGTTGGGCATTGCCTTCGATCAGGTTCATGACCGGCACAAAGCCAACGGTACACAGCAGCAGGCCGAGAGTGGCGCCGCCCTGACGCCAGGCGGCAAGCGAGGCGCGTTCATCCGGGTTCTTGGTAATCGCGGGCACCATCGCGCCATACGAGCAGTTCATCATGCTGAAAACCAGCCCGTACAGCATAAACAGCATCGTTGCGACGACGGTTTTTCCCGTCACCTCAAACGGTGTGCCGACAAAGTTAGCAATCGCCAGTAGCGTTACCGGAAATGCCGCGTAAAGCACGAACGGGCGGAATTTGCCCTTCGGACCAATTTTACGCCGCGAGTCGAGCATAATGCCGGTACCCATATCGGTAAATGCGGTAAAAAATTTGGCGATCAGGAAAATGATCCCGCCGTAAGTCCCTGGTAAACCCAGCACATCGGTATAAAATTTGAGTAAATAGAGGGTCCCGATATCTAACAGGATATTGGAACCTAAATCCCCCAGTCCATAGGCAAGTTTTTCTTTAAACGGCAAGCGTAGGGTTGCCGGATTCGATGATGTTTGACTCATTATTCTTCTCCATCTGCCCGCAGGTTTCCCTGCGGGCGAGCCGTATTAGATATTCCGTAAAGAAGCAAAAAGTGAAACCCACTCGCTCTTCGCGCGATAGAAGACCGGCGGCTTGCCAATCGGCGCATCCACGGTAATTTCACCGCCGTGGTGAGCTTCGCCGGTCCAGATATTCACCCAGTGATCTTCCGGCAGGTACAGCGTCCAGTCGCAACGCCCCTGCTCGTGAACCGGCGCGACCAGCAGATCCTGACCGAGCAGATATTGATATTTCAGGGTGTAGGTTGTGGCATCGTTCTCGTAGTGCAGGAATAGCGGACGCATGACCGGCAGACCGGTAGCCGCGTTTTGCGCCACCGCCTGCTTGAGATACGGTTTCAGCGTGGTAAAGACGGTGGTCATGCGGGCAAAGTGGGCAATAGTTTCCGCGTCGCCGTCGAACTGCCAGTTATCGCCGGGGCGGTTGCCTTCATGGGTGCGCATCATCGGCGTAAAGGCGCTGAAATCGCACCAGCGCAGCAGCAACTCTTTGCTGCGTTTCATGTCAAACAGGGTGGTGTAGCCGCCGATATCGCTGTGATGCAGACCATGGCCGGTCATCGCCAGCGACAATGCCGCAGGCACTACAGAGGCCAGACCATCATCAAGGCTCCAGTCAACGTTCTGGTCGCCTGCCCACATCATGGTGGAATATTTCTGACTGCCGGTGTAACCCGCACGCATAAAGAACAGGATCTCGCCGAGCTTGCCGGTCTCCTGTAGCGCTTCGTAGTTACATTTCGCCCACAGCGCAGGCCAGGCGTTATGCATGATCTCGGCGCTGACGCCGTTGTGCAGATACGTGTCGGTCGGCAGATATTCGCCGAAATCCGCCATCCAGCCGCTGCAGCCGAGCGCGATCATGTTCTTTTTGATGACGTCTTTGAACCAGTCGTAAGCTTCAGGATTGGTCAGATCGACCACGCCGCCATAGAATTCGCCAAACTCGACCAGATAGTCGCCGCCCGTGGCGTCTTTCGCCAGATAGCCGTGTTTCGCCGCCTCAGCGCAGAGGTCTTTATCACTGGCGACGTATGGGTTGATATAAGAGAGGAACTGGACGCCTTCTTCTTTCCACTGTTTGATACGGCTATCCAGCTGTGGATAGTTGTCGCTATTCCACTTCCAGTTCCACATCACGCGCTTGCCAAAGGAGGTCATGCGGATACCGGACCAGTCCTGCGCCCAAATACCGTTCACTTTTACGCCTGCGTTGCGCATGGTATCCAGTTTTTGCTGGCAAACTTCCGTACCGCCCTGAATGCCTAGCGTGACGCCGTCATAAACCCAGTCCGGCAGCTCCGGCTGGCGGCCTAACAGCGCAGTCAGTTTTTCCAGCAGGGCGATGTAGGTGTCGGCACACTCAAAACGCAGCGTAGTTTTATCTTCCCACAGCGCCAGTTCGTGATACTCCGGCGCGCTGAAGTCGAAATTCATATAGCAGCTATTATCGACGTGGCAGTAATACTTCTGCGTGCTGACAAAGGTCGGTTGCGGGAAGAAGGTCCAGTAATAGTCGCCGCCGGCGTTCTCTTTACAGTCTGCCTGCCAGGTGACATAGCTGGTTTTATTACGGCCAACGCCCTGTTCGCTGGTCCACAGCGGGAACGGCTTGCCGCGCAAATCGAAATAAGAGAACTGTTCGCCGCAGCCGTAGATATGGTCGTCTGGATTAGCCGCGAGGCGTAACCAGATACGGTTATGGTGCAGGTCGTCGTTTTGCAGATCCAGCTGCAGGCGTCCCGCCTCATCGGTGGAGATGCGAAGGGTGGCGCTAATTGTTGCGCCACGGCTGAATTGTACCAGCCAGCCGTCAGGTAGCTCGCTGACGGTGGCCTCCGTTAATGCAATCTTCTCGTTAAGTTTGTCTTTGATGCTGAAGTTGCCGCGGAACATATCAATGTCGGCAACGCCCGCGCCAATCCACAGACAGGGGTTTTCGGCGCTGTGGCGTAAAATCAGGCGCTGCTGCCAGCTAAGTGCAAAACCATCCTGTGATGTTGTCAGTTCAAAATCGGTTGACCGTTGTGGTAGAGAATTCATTGTAATCTCCGTGAATGTAGGGTAATTCGGTAATCCATTTGGGCTAGTCGCAGCCGATGGAAAAATGCAATTGATGGATCGCTTTTGGGGCAAGATGAATCAGTGCGATCCCGGAATTAAATGCATCGGGCGGGCAGCTCATAGGCTCTACCGCGAGACCTTTTCGGCTGAGTTTTTCGCCGGTATAGATCTGTAGCCAGGGTTGATTGCTGCGTAAAAATGTAGACATGTTCTGCGTTGGGCTGGTAAGTCTGACCTCCCACTCAGCCGGGGCAGTCGCGGTCTTAACCGCATGATCAAGGCGCGTTTCGCCGAGCAGGCATGATGCGGAAAAATCTCTTCCTGCGGGCAATTCTTCGCTTTCAGGCAGTGTTAATACACAGCTATCGATGCTTTGCAGATTACAAGTCAAATAAGGATGTGCGCCCGCGCCATAAGGGGCTGATTCATCGCCAATGTTTTGCGTACGAATCGATACGTGCAGCCCACTGGCGGCATCTAACCGATAAATCACTTCCGAGATCAACGCAAAGGGATAGCCGTAAGAGGGCGGCAGAAAAATCGTTAGCGACGCTTCCGTCGCCGACTGATAATTAATCTGCCAGTCTCGCCAGGCTAACAGACCGTGAATGGCGGTCTGCGAAACCGGGTCGTTAACGGCAAGCTGGAAAACCTTGCCGTTATAGGAGTAGCAGCCATTTGTCACGCGATTGGGCCAGGGAATCAATACTTTCCCCAGATGCGCCATGGGTATTTCTTCCGGTTTATGCGGGATGACCACATGGCGTCCATGATGGGTCAGTTCCGCCAGACCTGCGCCAACCGTGACGATTTTCGCCTGGTAATGGCCCGCATTAAGCTGAATAGTTTTTCCACCGCTGTGCATGGCTGCCATCCTCATGACCTATTTCGCGTTGATATCCAGGAGACCCGCCGCGACCGCTGGAGCCAGGCCTGGCGCCAGTGGCAGACGAGGAATGACCAGGCAGTGCAGCAGATGGTAAATATCTTGCTTGCCGTCCCACACTTTGGTGGTCACTTTGTTATCGGCGTCCAGCTCTTGCCACCAGGAACCATTTTCATAGTCCATCAGGTACTTAATGCAGTAGTCCCACCATTTCTGATACCACTCTTCATACTGGCTATCGCTCGTCAGGGTGTAGAGGGCGTAGGCCGTACCCATCGCTTCCACAATCGGCCAGCGCACGCGTTCACGTACGATAGGTTTACCGTCCCAGTCGACTGAGTAGACAAAACCGTCTGCGCCATCTGGCGCCCAGGCGTCGCGGATAGTGGCATGGAACAGACCTTTCGCGTCTTCCAGCAGCCAGGCGGGCGGCGTTTCGAAGCGGGCCTCCAGCGCAGCATGGAGATGGAGCATCAGACGGCCCCACTCAATCCAGTGACCTGGCGTACCGCCGTAGGCGCGGAAACGGTGGGCAGGATTATCTTTGTTATAGTCGCGGATAGGGTTCCACTGTGAATCGAAGTGTTCATTGACGCGGTAATCACCGTTGCGCGCCACATCATGAATAATTACCGACGCGATACGCAGCGCGCGATCCAGCCATTTTTTGTCATGGGTAACGTCATAAACAATCAGGAACGCTTCGACGGCGTGCATATTGGCGTTGCCGCCACGGTAGTCTTCGGTTTTGCTAAAGGCTTCGTCCCAGGACTCCAGGCACATCTGCTCTTCTTCACTCCAGAAGTATTTCTCAATCACTTCTATGGTGTAATCCAGCAATTTCCTGGCTTCAGGATGCCCGGTCGTGACGGCGCTGGCCGCGCCCAGCAAGGCGAAGAAGTGTTGATAACCCTGTTTAGAGGCATCTACCACGCCCTGATCATTAACGCAGGCATACCAGCCGCCGTATTTTTTGTCGCGCAGCGCGCCGTTCATGGCTTTGATGCCATGATCGACCAGATCATAAGCGCCCGGTCGGCCCATCGACGCCGCCACGGAATAAACGTGCAGCATACGCGCCGTGATCCAAAGATGGGTACCCATCTCTTCTTTGATTTGCCCTTTATTTCCCAGCCAGCCGAAGCCTGTCGGCACCGCGGCGTTTTTACCGAAATTAAAGATGCGGTCGGTTTCCTGCTCCAGCCAGCGGTTGTGGCTCAACGTGTTAAACCATTTCATTCTTTCATCCTCGTATTAACGACGTTTTGCCATCATTTCATCGACGATCTCGCCCAGACGTTGCAATTTAGGCGCGGAAACATCACGTAGCATCAGCTCGGTATCCGGTAAACCAATCACTGATGACCAGACCGCGCGTCCCGCCAGGAACCCGGATGCGCCAGCTTCCATGGCGACCCTGACCGCGCGAGGGAACAGTTTTTCGTCCACACCGGAAGAGAGGATGACCCACGGCATATTGATATGCCCATTCAGGCGTTGTGAGGCGGTAAGAAGATCGGAACGCGCGCCTTTGCCGTAGAGTGGCATTTCAACTTTGTAAAGATCGGCGCCGCTGTCGCCCAGCTCTTTGGCCGCATCGATAATCGCCTGCTCACGATCGAACTTGTCGCCGCAGCGCGGCGGACGTACAACCGGTTCGATAATGCTCAGCAAACCATTGGAGTGGCATAATTCATTGAATTCTTTGACCATATCCAGACGCTGCTGCGCGTCTTCGTCGCTGCGCCACAGCACCAACAGTTTTAAGGCTTTCGCGCCATCCCGTTTTACCGCCTGCGCATTAATTTTTTTATCAATGATCACGTTATCAACGGGAATACCGTTGCCCGGGATGAAATCATCCGCCGCGACGATCATGGCGCAGCTTTTAGCGACCGCGTTTTGTTCTACGGCCTGGCGATAACAGAACTGCTGATCCAGCAGAACGGCAGAGGCATACGGGGAAAGAATTTTCGCCGCATTCACTTTGAAATCCGTCAGCACGCTATCGGCAACGGGTGTTTTCGCACCAGCAGCAGCAAACATTAAACGCATCGCCTCGCGCTGATCGACAGCCAGCATGGCAAACCCGCCGGACGCTCGCGTAATGTCTTTGATGGTGTAGTTGTTCATTCAATTTTCCTTTATACAGTCGTTACTTTTTTACGTTGGCGGTCAGCCCGGCGCTGATGCGCACCTGTTCCAGGATGGCGCTCCAGTCTTCCCGACCGCGGCCTGCGGCCCGCGCCAGGTTATAAACTTCACGGGAGGCGGCGCCGAGCGGCATCGGTACGTGCAGTTGATTGGCGACATCCAACGCGATGCCAAGATCTTTGTGCGCCAGATCGATCATGAAGGCGGGAGACAGATCTCCTTTCATCACTTTATTCGGCCAGGTGGTGGTGAAATGCCCTTTGCCTGCGGCAGTGCCGCTCATCACTTTTAAAGCCACGTCGAAGGAAAGCCCCAGCGCTTCACACAGCACGGCGGCTTCGGCGGAGAGCGCATTTAGCGCAATACTCATGTAGTTGTTGATCAGTTTTACGCGAATACCCATTCCCGAGCCGCCGGTGTTGACCAGCTCATTACCCATCGCCATCAGAACAGGGGTAGCACGCTCTACTTGCTCCGCCGTACCGCCTGCCAGCAGCAACAATGTGCCGGTAATCGCGTTGTCGGATGTCCGGCCTACCGGCACATCCATCATGCTGAACCCTTTGCTCTGCATGTCGGCAATCAGCTTATCGGTTTGCAACGGATGAATAGTGGACATATCAATGACCAGCGCTTCACGGGAAAGGGTTTCACAAACGCCTTGCTCGCCAAACAAAACGGAACGAACCAGATCGCCGTTCGGGAGCATGGTGATAACAAATTCAGCGCCGATGGTTGCCTGAGCCGGGCTGCTTGCAGGTTGCGCGCCTTTGTCTACCAGACGCTGTACGGCGTCGGGATTAACATCGAAGACGCTGAGTTGATGGCCCTGCTTTAGCAGATTGCTCGCCATAGGGGAGCCCATCTGTCCCAACCCGATAAATGCTATAACTGCCATATCGTTCTCCTGAACACGGTGGTGTCATTTTTTGTCATTAATGAGCCTTTTTCTGTCTGTTTGTGATCGTATTTGTAATTTATGGTCAAAAAATTGACAGCCGTCACTTTTTAAACATTTCGTGAAATTAAAATGAGCACATCGAAAATGCTTGAGGAATGACCATGGTTCGTATTGCTTGTGTAGGTATTACCGTGATGGATCGCATCTATTACGTGGAAGGATTACCGACAGAAGGGGGTAAATATGTGGCGAAGCGCTATACGGAAGTGGGCGGCGGGCCTGCGGCGACCGCTGCCGTGGCTGCGGCGAAATTGGGCGCGCAGGTGGACTTTATTGGCCGTGTGGGCGATGACGACACCGGAAACAGCCTGCTGGCGGAACTGGAATCCCTGGGGGTAAATACCCGTTATACCCGCCGCTACACGCAGGCCATGTCGTCGCAGTCAGCGATTATGGTGGATGCCAAAGGAGAGCGGATTATCGTTAATTATCCCAGCCCGGATTTATTACCTGACGCCGACTGGCTTAACGACATCGATTTTTCGCAGTGGGATGTGGTGTTGGCGGATGTGCGCTGGCATGACGGCGCAAAACAGGCGTTTACGCTGGCGCGTCAGGCTGGCGTCATGACTGTTCTTGATGGCGATATTACGCCACAGGATATTAGCGAGCTGGTGGCGTTAAGCGACCACGCCGCCTTCTCCGAGCCAGGGCTGGCACGCCTGACGGGGATGAGCGAAGCCATTGATGCGCTAAAAAAAGCACAAATGCTCACAAATGGACATGTCTATGTCACGCGAGGCAGCGAAGGCTGCAACTGGTTGGAAAAAGCGGCGGTACGCCACCAACCGGGTTTTACCGTGGAGGTGGTGGATACTACTGGCGCGGGCGATGTTTTTCATGGCGCACTGGCATTTGGCCTGGCAAGCGGATACGCCATCGAAGAGGCTGTCAGATTCGCCAGCGGCGTTGCCGCGCTGAAGTGTACGCGCCCGGGTGGCCGGGCGGGTATCCCTGATTGTGAGCAAACCCGATCTTTCTTGTCACTTTTTGTATAATATGAGCAGTAGGAAGCTTTTAGAGGAATGCTCATGAGTCTTACCGAACTGACCGGTAATCCGCGACACGATCGGCTGTTAATGCTTATTGATGAGCGCGGCTATATGAATATCGATGAGTTAGCCAGTTTGTTGGAGGTCTCTACCCAGACGGTTCGCCGCGATATTCGTAAATTAAGCGAGCAGGGGCTGATTACGCGTCATCACGGCGGCGCTGGCAGAGCGTCCAGTGTGGTCAATACCGCCTTTGAGCAGCGAGAGGTCTCCTGGACGCAAGAGAAAAAAGCCATTGCGGAAGCCGTGGCTGACTATATTCCGGATGGCTCCACGATATTTATCACGATTGGAACGACGGTTGAGCAGGTGGCGCGCGCGCTGCTCAACCATAATCATCTGCGCATTATCACCAATAGCCTGCGCGTTGCGCACATTCTTTATAATAACCCTCGTTTTGAAGTGATGGTGCCTGGCGGCACGCTGCGCCCGCATAATAGCGGCATTATCGGGCCATCCGCGGCGGCGTTTGTGGCGGGGTTCCGGGCTGACTATCTCGTCACCAGCGTAGGCGCGATAGAGAGCGATGGCGCGTTACTGGAGTTTGATGTCAACGAAGCCAGCGTAGTGAAAACCATGATGGCCCACTCGCGACATATTCTGCTGGCCGCCGATCATACGAAATACCATGCTTCTGCGGCGGTTGAGATCGGCAATGTGTCACAGATTACCGCTCTGTTTACGGACGAGTATCCCGGTCCGGCATTACAGAATTTACTTCAATCCCAGCAAATCGAAGTGGTTCAGGTGAGTCCTTCGCTGGACGACGCCGTTTCAGCGTGACAAGCGCCCTTGCGCCGGAGGGTCGCGTCAGCGCTTTATCCGGCCAATAAAACGGCGCTGTGATGCAGGCGATATTGGGCATCGTCTGCGTTTCTATTGTCTTTTTGTTAATTGATTTATAAAGGGATACATAGTCAAACTTCTCCTTTCCCGCTACAGTTATTCATCCCCGGTTAGCAAGGAGAATGACATGCTCTACATCTTTGATTTAGGTAATGTGATTGTCGACATCGACTTTAACCGCGTATTAGGTGTGTGGAGCGATCTGAGTCGAGTACCGCTGGCTTCGCTGAAGCAAAAATTTACGATGGGCGAGACTTTTCACCAACATGAACGCGGTGAGATAACGGACGAAGCGTTTGCTGAAGCTTTCTGTCATGAAATGGCGTTATCGCTCAGTTATGAACAATTTGCGCACGGCTGGCAGGCGGTATTTGTCGGGTTACGGCCCGAAGTGATTGCTATCATGCATAAACTGCGCGAGCAGGGGCATCGCGTGGTGGTGCTATCCAATACTAACCGACTGCATACCCACTTCTGGCCGGAGGAATACCCGGAGGTGCGCGCTGCCGCCGACCATATCTATTTATCGCAGGACTTGGGAATGCGTAAGCCGGAAGCGCGTATTTATCAGCACGTCCTGCAGAAAGAAGGTTTTTCCGCTGCCGATGCGGTCTTTTTCGACGACAATGCCGATAATATAGAAGGGGCCAACCAGTTGGGGATCACCAGCATTCTGGTGAAGGATAAAGCCACCATCCCTGACTATTTCGCGAAGCTGTTATGCTAAAAACCGTTCACCAAAAAGCTGGACGCCATACGCGCCCTGTTCGGGCCTGGCTCAAGCTATTATGGCAGCGTATCGATGAGGATAATATGACGACTCTGGCGGGAAATCTCGCCTATGTCTCATTACTCTCCTTAGTACCGCTTATTGCCGTCGTTTTTGCCCTTTTCGCTGCTTTTCCGATGTTTTCTGATGTCAGCATTCAGTTACGCCATTTTATTTTTGCTAACTTTATGCCAGCCACCGGAGACGTGATTCAGCGCTATATTGAGCAGTTTGTCGCTAACTCCAACAAAATGACGGCGGTGGGCGCCTGTGGACTGATTGTGACGGCATTGCTGTTGATGTACGCCATTGATAGCGCCTTAAACACTATCTGGCGCAGCAAACGCACACGGCCAAAAGTGTACTCTTTTGCGGTGTACTGGATGATCCTCACGCTCGGCCCGCTTCTCGCTGGCGCCAGCCTGGCGATCAGCTCCTACCTGCTTTCTTTACGCTGGGCCAGCGATCTGAATACGGTCATCGACAATGTATTGCGCATCCTTCCGCTGCTGCTCTCGTGGATCTCATTCTGGTTACTTTACAGTATTGTCCCAACAACTCGCGTACCGAACCGTGACGCCCTTGTCGGCGCGTTTGTCGCAGCGTTGCTGTTCGAGGCCGGAAAGAAAGGTTTCGCGCTTTATATCACCATGTTCCCGTCATATCAGCTCATTTATGGCGTACTGGCAGTGATCCCTATCCTGTTTGTCTGGGTATACTGGACCTGGTGTATAGTCTTGCTTGGCGCAGAAATAACTGTCACTCTCGGGGAATACCGAAAACTCAAACAAGCCGCAGAACAAGAAGAAGCTGACCAACCATGATTGCATTAATTCAACGCGTAACCCGTGCCAGCGTCACCGTGGAGGACGAGGTGACGGGTGAAATCGGCCCAGGACTTTTGGTGTTATTGGGTGTCGAAAAAGAAGATGACGAACAAAAAGCGAATCGTCTGTGCGAGCGCGTGCTGGGATACCGTATCTTCAGCGATGCTGACGGCAAGATGAATCTGAATGTACAACAGGCTGGCGGCAGCGTGCTGGTGGTGTCGCAGTTTACGCTGGCGGCAGATACCGAGCGCGGTATGCGACCAAGCTTTTCTGGCGGGGCTGCGCCGGATCGCGCGCAGGCGCTTTATGAATATTTTGTCGAACGCTGCCGCCAGCAGGCGATAAACACGCAAACCGGACGCTTCGCTGCCGATATGCAGGTTGAGCTGGTTAATGACGGTCCCGTGACATTCTGGCTCCAGGTATGAGTCAGCTTCCGGCGTGGCCGCGGATAACAAGAGAGAGTACGGCTATGTATCACCTTCGAGTTCCGCAAACAGAAGAAGAATTAGAACGTTACTACCAGTTTCGCTGGGAGATGCTGCGTAAACCGCTGCACCAGCCGAAAGGGTCGGAACGGGATGGCTGGGATGCGTTGGCGCACCATCAAATGGTGGTGGATGAAGAAGGAAATTTAGTTGCAGTGGGCCGCCTGTATATCAATGCAGATAACGAGGCGTCTATCCGTTTTATGGCTGTACATCCCTCGGTACAGGATAAAGGGCTGGGGACATTAATGGCGATGACCCTGGAGTCTGTCGCCCGCCAGGAAGGCGTTAAGCGCGTCACCTGCAGCGCGCGCGAAGATGCGGTTGAGTTCTTTGCCAAACTCGGATTTGTCAATCAGGGGGAGATTACTACGCCCACAACCACGCCAATCCGCCATTTTCTGATGATTAAACCGGTAGCATCGCTGGATGATATCCTGCATCGCGGCGACTGGTGCGGGCAGCTTCAGCAGGCCTGGTATGAGCACATTCCATTGAGTGAAAAGATGGGGGTGCGCATTCAGCAGTACACCGGGCAAAAATTTATCACCACGATGCCGGAAACCGGTAATCAAAATCCGCATCACACGGTGTTTGCCGGCAGCCTGTTCTCCCTGGCGACGCTGACCGGATGGGGACTTATCTGGCTGATGCTCCGTGAACGCCATCTTGGCGGGACGATTATTCTTGCTGACGCCCATATTCGCTACAGTAAACCCATTAGCGGAAAGCCAAACGCCGTGGCTGATTTGGGGTCGCTAAGCGGTGATTTGGACAGGCTGGCGCGGGGTAAAAAAGCGCGTGTCCAGTTGCAGGTTGAACTGTTGGGCGGCGAGACCGCCGGAGCAATTTTCGAAGGCATTTATATCGTACTACCTGCGAAACCGTTCGGCCCGTATGAAGAGGGCGGGAATGAGGAGGAGTAGCTGGACATATCCAACTACTCGATGAAGGCATCCGCTGGTAGTTTAAAGCGTTGTGTAAGCGCTTTAATATGATTAACCGTTAGTGCTCTGCGGCCATTTAAGATGTTGCTGACGTTCGATTTAGAACCAAGTTCGTTGGCAAGATCTGCTGCTTTGAGACCGTATTGATCCATGAGCGTTCGCAATACTGAAACGCCAGGGGGCGTTTCCTCCAGATGTTGGTTGAGTGCTTTGAATTCCGGCGCATGTTTTTCGTATTCACTGATTCGGGCACAGAGCAATTCAAATAGTGGGTTTTCAAGATCGTCGTGGTCGACCAGAAACTCCACTAGCGCTAGTGCCCTGCGATACTCATTGTCATTTCGGTCTTCCCCCATCAGTGGGACGGTTTTTACCGCATCGCTGAAGGTATCAACGATCTTTTTTGCGCTGGTTGCATCCATCTGGCGATGAGTTCTCATTCTTTATTACCCCGATAATATGCGGTCAGTTTGTCATATTCGGCATGGGAAACGATATGTTTCACAAATATCTTATGTAACCTGAAATCTATGTAGGAAATGAGTCTCAGGCTGTTACCAGAAACATCAATCACCCACCATTTATCTCTGTACTTAAAATTATCCAGTGAAGGAATATACCGCTTCATCTCTTCAGGCTGAGTGAATGTTTTTTTCTCAAGAACATTCAGCAACTCAGTGAGGGCAAGCTCATGGTTTGGATACATGAGCATCGCTTCATTGAACGGTTTTCGGCTGATAACATGCACAATGTAGTTCCATTACAAAGTTTTCAACCTGAAAACAATTTAGTGCAACGTTATCCAGTTTTCAAGTTGAAAACAAAATTGAATTTTAGGTCATTTTGCCTGTTGATGGACTTACAACACGCCAGGCCACATCTCGCATGGCGCTTCGTGCCGCCTGGCTCACGCCTCCGAGCTGGAAAAACCCGTGGATAACGCCGAGATAGCGCTGGCAAGTACACGCCACGCCCTGGTCGTTCAGACGGTGATATAGCGCTTCGCCTTCATCACGCAGTGGGTCGAACTCTGCGGTGAGGATATGCACCGGCGGTAAACCGGCAAAATCTTCACGCCATATCGGACTGGCTTCCGGGTGGCGGAGGTCGGTACCCTGGAGATACATTTCGAAACCCGATAACAGCGTATCGCGGGTGATGATGTAGTCTTGCCCGTTGCTGGCATAGCTGGGGAAACTGGCGGTAGCGTCAAGCATCGGGTAGATCAACAGCAGCTTCGCCGGAGACCAGTGGGCGGTGGATTTCAGGCGTAGCGCGCTGACCAATGCCAAATGCCCGCCTGCGCTATCGCCAGCAAGCGTGATACGTTCACGATCGATGCCTAACTGCTCCGCGTATTGATGGACGATATTGGCCCCGCGTTCAGCGTCGTCATGAGCCGCAGGGAAGGTGTGCTCTGGCGCAAGGCGATACTGAATGGCAATCACCTTACAGCCGCTTTTCCAGGCCAGTTGCCGTAGCTGGGGGTCATGAGTCAGAAAGCCGCCGCTAACAAAACAGCCGCCGTGATAGTAGAGGATACAGGGTAGAGAACCGGATGCGTTTGGCGGCGAAACGACGCGAAATGTCATCCCTTCCAGCACGATATCTTCCGAACTCACCCGAATTTCTTTCTCACCCGCCAGCGTCGTGCTGGCAATATAGCCCGCTCTCCGGTCATCAATATTCTGCTCTCGTGAAGAGGGACGGCCCGCGGCGATAAACCCAGCGACCAGTTCGGCAATTCCTTTTTCCAGTGGCATATAACGCTCCTTTGACTGTATGTATGTACAGTTTATAACCTGGTTCGTTGGGGATGGAAAGTGGTGAAACGAGGGGATGATGATTCTGGATAGAGGTTCGCAAAAAATGGAATGCGGTTGGCGCTGGGTTTTTAATTTTTGTACTGTGAAACGATGATGCTATACGCCATTGACGTATAGATTATTTTCACTACTATAAGCCAATGGCGTATGGAATATGCAATTTATAGAAACGGAACTCTTTACTGAAGATGTTAAAAAACTGCTCGATGAGGATGAATACCATAAGCTTCAGGTTTTTATGGCTCAGCATCCAGATTGTGGTGATGTCATTCAGGAAACGGGCGGCCTGAGAAAAATGCGCTGGGGATCGCGAGGCAAAGGAAAGCGTAGTGGCGTGCGAATTATCTATTTTCACCGTAGTCAACGGTATGAGATTCGCTTGCTTCTGATTTATCAAAAAGGCATTAAAGATGATCTCACGCCGCAGGAAAAAGCGGTGCTTCGTATGCTGAATGAGAGGTGGTAGATGGATAAAGTGTTATTTGAGCGATTAACTCAAAGTATGTCTCAAATGAATGAAATCATTGAAGGGACCCGTGAACCTTCTCGTACCTTTCATATTGATGCAATGAAGATTAAAGAAATACGGCAGGCATCTGGGTTGTCGCAATCTAAGTTTGCAGAGCTGATTTCGGTCAACGTGGATACGCTGCGCAACTGGGAGCAAGGAAGACGTTCACCGACAGGGCCAGCCAAAGCGTTACTTCGCGCCATTGCCAACGACCCGAGAAACGTTATACAAGCATTGCGTTATTGAGCAATGATCCGGCTAACGTAGATTGCTAGCCGGTATACCAGAGAACTTATTCCCCTTCCCCCGGGAACAGGAACGGGTTGATGGAACTGCGGGCGAAGCCCTCCTGTTCCATGCGCGCGTCCAGCACCAGCGAGGCGAGGTCGTCGGCCACGGCTTCCACTTTCGGGTCTTTTTCCTGATAGAGAATCTTCAGGTAAGTTCCGCAATCGCCGCAGCTTTCGGCTTTCACCGCAGCCTGCTCATTTTCCAGCGACCAGTAGTGTAAGTCGCGGCTCTGTTCGCAGTTACTGCATTTTACGCGCACGACATGCCATTCGGTTTCGCACAGGTTACAGTGCAGATAACGCAGCCCCTGCGTGGTGCCGATCTGCACCATGCTGGAGACCGGCATCGAACCGCACACCGGGCAATACTGGCGCGCTTCACCGTATTCCGCGCGGGCTTTGCCTGGAATCAAGCTGGCCATTTGCGCCCAGTAAAGGGAGAGCGCGGCCCAGATAAACGGGGCTTTATCGCTGCTGACGGAGGCAAAATCCGAGGCAAACAGCGCGCTGGCCATCTGCTCCAGCTCCTGCTCTGAGGCTTTCTCCAGGTTCTCAATCACCGCCAGCGCGGGGCCGCTCATCTCGGGTTTTAGCTCGGCAATCAACGAATGCAGCAGTTTTTGCCAGTGCTTATCACGCGGCAGCACGTGGATATCCAGCGGCGGCTTGCCCTGGTCGTTCGCTTCTTTAATACGTGCGGTCAGATCCATCTCCAGCGGATGGTCGTACAGCACCACTTCCTGCGCGTGCGCGATAAGCGCGGCAAAGCGCAGGTAATCGCCCAGCGGGTTATTTTCAGCCAGCTCGCGCAGACGTTCGGCGCGGCGGTTGTAGACGTTTTTGAGTCGGGGGAACAATAACGGCGGAATCATATCCGCCGTACGTTTCTCGCTCGACCCCAGCTCATCTTGCGGGATTATGCGAATACTCATTCAGTTTCTTTTTCCGTTGTCTTGCGGACTTCTCGGTACCAGCGTGGGTGATGCTTCTTCGCCCACGACCGGGTTACCCAGCCTTCCACCATCGCGGTAATGGTGCCTTTCACCCAAAGGGCGGCGTAGATATGCACCATGATAACCACAATTAACGCTACTGCGGCAAAAGAATGCAACATTAACGCGAATCGGATCACCGGGATTGAGAAAGCAGGCGCAAAGTACGGACGCCAGATAATTACCCCGCTCACCAGCAGCAGCACCAGGAAGATAATCGCCGCCCAGAATACGCATTTCTGACCGAAGTTATAACGCCCGGTGTCACCCACTTCCTCGTTGACGACGATCTTACGAATATTCTTCGCCCAAAAGATATCATCCCGATTGATTAGATTGTGGTGCCAATAACGGAAAAACATGATGATGAACGAGGCAAACATAACCACGCCCACAAACGGGTGCAGAATTCGCGCCAGTTGTGGGGTGCCCAGGATATGCATCAACCAGTTGAAGGATGGGAATAAAAAGCCCAGCCCGCTCACCGCCGCCAGCACGAAGCAGAAGGCGACGATCCAGTGGTTGATGCGTTCCGGCGCCGTATAGCGCACGATGGTGTCACGTCGTTTCATTTGCGCACCTCGTCTTTCTCTTCATGCAGGTTGTCATCTTCCTCTTCCGCACGGTTCGGGCCGACGCCGACATAGTGGAAGACGCTGGCGGCAAAGGTCGCGGCAAAACCGAACGCGGCGAGCGGTTTCCAGACGCCTTTCCAGAACTTAACGGTTTCGCTGATTTCCGGGTTTTCCGGCAGACCGTGATACAGATTCGGCTTGTCGGCATGATGCAGCACGTACATGACATGCGTACCGCCTACTCCCGCCGGATCGTACAGACCCGCGTTGTCATAACCACGGGTTTTTAGTTCCGCCACACGCTCGCCCGCCAGCGTTTTCATATCCTCTTTCGAGCCAAAATGAATGGCGCCGGTTGGACAGGTCTTCACGCAGGCCGGTTCTTGCCCCACGGTCACGCGGTCAACGCACAGCGTACATTTATAGACGCGGTTGTCTTCCGGGTTAAGGCGCGGCACGTTGAACGGGCAGCCAGCGATACAGTAGCCGCAGCCGATACACTGCTCGGACTGGAAGTCGACAATACCGTTAGCGTACTGAATGATCGCCCCTTCCGCCGGACATGCCTTCAGGCAGCCGGGATCGGCGCAGTGCATACAGCCATCCTTACGGATCAGCCACTCCAGTTTGTCGTTCTGTTCCACTTCCGAGAAGCGCATCACCGTCCAGGATTTCGCGGTCAAATCAGCCGGGTTGTCATACACCCCGACGTTATTGCCCACTTCATCACGGATGTCGTTCCACTCGGAGCACGCCACCTGACACGCTTTACAGCCGATACAGGTGGTGACGTCGATGAGTTTCGCCACCTCTTCCTGGTGGTCCCGCGCCTGGGGCGCGGGGGTGAAACCGTTAGTGGCGGAACGACGAATGATGTCTTGCGATTGATAAGCCATAGGTCGTCTCCGTTACACCTTTTCCACGTTCACAAGGAAGGATTTAAACTCCGGCGTTTGCGTGTTCGCATCACCGACGAAAGGCGTTAACGTATTGGCGATAAAGCCTTTTTTCGCCACGCCTTCGTAGCCCCAGTGAATAGGAATACCGATGGTATCGATATCCTTGCCGTCCGCTTTCAGCGTGCGAATACGCTTGGTCACCACCGCTTTGGCTTTGATATAGCCGCGGTTCGAGGAGACCTTCACGGTATCGCCATGCGCGATACCGAGCTTATTCGCCAGCTTCTCGCCAATTTCCACAAACTGTTCCGGCTGGGCGATAGCGTTAAGCAACGCGTGCTTGGTCCAGTAGTGGAAGTGCTCGGTCAGACGGTAAGTGGTTCCGACATACGGGAACTTATCCGCTTTACCCAGCGCGTCGGCATCGTCTTTAAAGATACGGGCGGCAGGGTTAGAGATAACGTTCGGGTGCAGCGGGTTAGTGCCCAGCGGCGTTTCAAACGGCTCGTAGTGTTCCGGGAACGGCCCTTCCGCCATCTTATCGATAGCAAACAGGCGGCCCATCCCTTCCGGCTGCATGATAAACGGTCCGACGTCGCTGCCGGGCGCGGCGGCGCTGTAGTCCGGAATATCCCATCCGGCCCATTTTCCGCCTTCCCATTTCAGTAGCTGACGTTTCGGGTCCCAGGGATTACCCTGCGGATCGGCGGAGGCGCGGTTATAGAGGATGCGGCGGTTAAGCGGCCATGCCCATGCCCAGCCCAGCGTGTTGCCGAGACCAGACGGGTCGGCGTTATCACGACGCGCCATCATGTTGCCTTCCGGCGTCCAGCTACCGGCGAAAATCCAGCAGCCGCTGGACGTCGTACCGTCATCGCGCAGTTGCGCGAACGAACTGAGTTGTTGGCCTTTCTTCACCACCACCGCGCCGGTTGCCGGATCGATAAGATCGGCCAGCGCTTTACCGTTACTTTCCATCGCCACTTCTTCAGAGGCGGGTTCGTATGGTTTGGTGTAGTTCCAGGTCATATTCAGCACCTGTTCCGGGTTGGCGCCGCCCTGTTCAGAGTACATCTTACGCAGGCGTAAGAAGATACCGGCGAGGATTTCGCCGTCGGTCATGGCAATTCCCGGGGCGTCCGCGCCCTTCCAGTGCCACTGTAACCAGCGACCGGAGTTAACGATGGAACCATTTTCCTCGGCAAAACAGGTGGAAGGCAGACGGAACACTTCGGTCTGGATTTTCGCGGGATCAACGTCGTTCGACTCACCGTGGTTTTGCCAGAAGGTGGACGTTTCGGTGTTGAGCGGATCGATAGTCACCAGGTACTTCAGTTTGGAAAGCGACGCGACCACTTTGTTTTTGTTCGGGAATGAGGCCACCGGGTTAAAGCCCTGGCAGATATAGCCGTTGACCTTACCCTGTTTCATCATCTCGAAGTACTGCAACACGTCGTACCCTTTGTCCCACTTCGGTAGCCAGTCAAAGCCCCAGCTATTTTCCGCTGTCGCTTTATCACCAAAGAAGGCCTTCATCATCGAGACGAAGAATTTCGGATAGTTGCCCCAGTAGTTGACCTGATCCTTCAACAATGGCTTCGGCGTATTGGCAGCCAGATAGGTTTGCAGGTCGGTCTGTTTTTCGCTCGGCAGCGTCAGGTAGCCCGGCAGACTTTGCGACAGCAGTCCTAAGTCGGTCAGTCCCTGAATATTGGAGTGACCGCGCAGGGCGTTAACGCCGCCGCCCGCCATCCCCATGTTGCCGAGCAGAAGCTGGATCATCGCCATAGTACGGATGTTCTGCGCGCCGATGGAATGCTGCGTCCAGCCCAGCGCGTACAGGAACGACGCGGTTTTATCTTTTGCGCTGGTTTCTGCAATGTACTCGCACACTTTCAGGAAGTCCGCTTTCGGCGTACCGCAGATATTTTCTACCACGTCCGGCGTATAGCGTGAGACATGCTGTTTCAACAGATTCCAGACACAGCGCGGGTGTTGCAGTGTCGTATCGCGTTTGGCAAAACCGTTTTCGTCCAGCTCATAGTGCCAACTGGTTTTATCGTACTGCCGCTTGTCTGCGTCATAGCCGGTGAACAGACCATCATCGAAGCCAAAATCTTCACGCACGATCAGGCTGGCATTGGTATAGGCCTCGGTGTATTCACAGTTGTATTTTTCGTTGGTCAGCAGATACAGCATCACGCCTGACAAGAAGGCAATGTCAGTACCAGAGCGTATTGGCGCATAGAAATCGGCCACCGACGCGGTACGCGTAAAGCGCGGATCGATCACAATCAGCTTCGCGCCGTTGTGAATTTTGGCTTCCATCGCCCAGCGGAACCCGACCGGGTGAGCTTCTGCGGCGTTACCGCCCATCACCACGACGAGGTTGGCGTTCTTGATGTCGACCCAGTGGTTGGTCATCGCACCGCGACCAAATGTTGGAGCAAGACTTGCTACCGTTGGTCCGTGTCAGACACGCGCCTGGTTGTCGACCGCGAGCATACCCAGCGCGCGGGAGAATTTTTGCGTTAAATAACCCGTCTCGTTACTGGATGCGGAAGCGCACAGCATCCCGGTGGTGAGCCAGCGGTTAACGGTAACGCCTTCGGCGTTCTGCGCCTGATAGTTGGCGTCGCGATCTTCCTTCATCAGTTTAGCGATTCGGTCAAACGCTTCTTCCCAACTGATCTGTTGCCACTTATCTGAACCCGGCGCGCGGTATTGCGGGAATTTCAGGCGGCTTTCAGAGTGGATAAAGTCCACCAGACCGGCCCCTTTCGGGCACAGCGCGCCACGGCTTACCGGATGATCCGGGTCCCCTTCGATATGGAAAATAGATGCTTTGGCGTTTTTCGCACCGTCGCCGAGGCTGTACATCAACAGCCCGCAGCCAACGGAACAGTAGGTGCAGGTGTTACGGGTTTCGCGGGTGCGCAGCAGTTTATATTGCCGTGTTTCCGCTAGCGCTACGCCGGGCGCGAAGCCCAGTGCCGCCGCCGTGGTGCCTGCCATACCGCCAGCGCAGATCTTAAAGAACTGCCTTCTGCTGACCTGCATGGTTTGCTCCTTGTTTCGACATTGTCACTTCTCTTTCACATTTCTCTATCTGAAACGCTCAGGGAGTGGTTGTTATTTTTCTTTGCGGACGGGCCCGCAAAGGTTCAGAATTGGATAAATTTTCCTCCATCCGGGAGGAGTTGTAACAGAATACCATAATGTTGGTGTGTGTGTTCTTATATGGTTAAAAGAAAGTGAACAATATACTGTCTGAAGAAGTCCTAAATGTGACTGATTTCACAACCTCACGCCAGTTGACTCTCTGGAAACGCGAGGATTTGCAGTCCCCCCAACTTGATGATGTTGCCGAGGAAGTGCCAGTGGCACTGGTGTATAACGGCATTTCGCATGTCGTTATGATGGCCTCTCCGAAAGATCTGACGCATTTCGCAATAGGGTTTTCTCTGTCGGAAGGGATCATTGACAGCCCGCGTGAAATCTATGGCATGGACGTTGTGCCGTCCTGTAACGGACTTGAAGTGCAGATTGATCTTTCCAGCCGTCGATTTATGGGGCTGAAAGCGCGTCGTCGCGCGCTGGCCGGACGCACCGGTTGCGGCGTGTGTGGCGTGGAACAGCTCAATGACATTGGTAAGCCGGTGCAACCGCTGCCGTTTAGCCAAACGTTTAATCTCGGTAACCTTGATCGCGCGTTAAAACATCTGAATGATTTTCAACCGACGGGTAAGCTGACGGGTTGTACGCACGCTGCGGCGTGGGTCATGCCGTCGGGTGAACTGGCGGGGGGCCATGAAGATGTCGGACGCCACGTTGCGCTGGATAAACTGCTCGGCCGCCGCGCTACGGAAGGTGAGGAATGGCGGCAAGGCGCGGCGCTGGTTTCCAGTCGTGCGAGTTACGAAATGGTGCAGAAGTCGGCGATGTGCGGTGTGGAAATTTTGTTTGCGGTTTCTGCTGCCACCACGCTCGCGGTTGACGTCGCTGAACGGTGTAATCTGACGCTGGTGGGGTTCTGTAAGCCGGGTCGGGCGACGATTTATACCCATCCGCAGCGGTTAGTCGCAGACTAAAATAGTACCCTCTACATTTGCGTAAAATATATATTTTCTCAATTTTACAGCCTCTCTTGATAACGGAATCACGTATAGTGGCGAGGCCATACAGGTTTTAATCGTTTTTATGCTGGGCCGCAGCTTATTCCAGCCATTCACGAGGCGCTTGCTACCCGGTAATACTTCGAACGAAAAAAGCGCCCCTGGGGCGCTCTTTCGGCAGTCGCTAACGACTTATTTGCTCAGTTTAGCGGTCATATGCACGCGATTTGCAGCGTGAAAAGCTTAGAACTCACGCTCAAGATGATAGCCATTATAGGTATCGATGAGTTCGTTATAAGCTTTAACCACAGCCTCATAAGAACCATCTACCATATCGCCGCTGCCGCTATTGAGGTAGTCCTGCTCATGCGAGGTATACGCCACGTTATCGCGCACGCGCCGAATGCGTTTTTTCACCTTGCCCTGGAATTTTTCCAGCTCAGAAATAAAACCAGGGAAGCTACGATGTTTATCTATATCAACGTTGATCTTCTCGTTTAGCTTCTGAGTATGCTCTTCAAAATCAGCGAGCTGTTTGCTTACTGCCGCCACATCAAAAGAAGCATCAGCTACAGCGTCATTAAGCGTCTCGGCTTCCTGCATCGTCAAAAGCGTATAGTACTTAATGGATTTACCTTCTTTCTTCTCGGTCACCTTAATTTCATTAGCCGCATGCTGCTTACTCATAATGGTAATCTCGGCGATATATTTCTTCGCAATGGGATCAAACTCATCGAACTGTTTTATAAACGTTTTATGGAACGCTTTAGCGCCAGCAAAGGCATCATCCTTGAAGTTATCTTGATCATAGTATTTATTCATACTATTGATTGTTTCAGCTAGTGGCCCAGCCGCATTAATAAATGCCAGAGCAGCACTATCCAGAGAGGCAAACGCCGGCTTTAATTCAGCCGCCGCCTTGATGTCTTTCCGGCAGTCCTGGATAAATGCAGGATACACAGGAACCAGCGGAGAGGGATCGTCTTCCTTACCGGTAGGGCCGGCGCGGAAATCGTCGAATGTGTTAGCATAACGATTTACAGCACGGTAAATATCTGCCTGGAGATTATTATAACAATCAATGTAAACATTCAGCTTTTGGTTAAGAACATCGTTCGCATCTGCGCTTTCCGCTGATGTGGATTGTGTATTGCTCGCTGATGAATCCGCACTTTGAGCTACAGGTTGTTCGTCCGCTTTTTTTTCATCACAAGCGCTTAGCCCGGCAGTCATCAGCATAGCGATAATAATTGATGATAACAAATCCTTTTTCATTAGAATAACCTATAAATAATATCATTGAAATTTACAGATTCATTTTAATGAAAAAAAACAGGTATGTGATTTATTCAACACAAAAAATACTTAATCCATATTTCATTATAATTAACATTATCAATATCAATGTGTTCGTTAAAATAAGAGAACCCCAACGTAAATATACAAAAGGCAATTAAATGAAAAGGAATTTATTATCCTCAGCGATAATCATTGCATTAATAGCGTTAGGGACAACGGGATGCGACGACCAAAAATCCCAGAAAAGTACGTTAACAGACTCTTCAGCCACCAGTACCTCCGTGAATCAGAATGATTCGGATGCAATATTGGCACAAAAAATGAATGTTTATGTTGAATGCTATAATGATATTAATCCCATGATTCTTTCGAGTGTTAAAGGCTATGCCGATTGGGTGGACATGGATAAAGGTCCAACGGGTAAAGAACGGTATATCAGAGGGATGGGAGATGTTACTGTCGATTTAGATAGATGTCTGGCAAAAATAACAAAAGTTTCATCATTGAAACCTGAACTAAAGCCCATCGATACTCTGGCGCTAAACTATATTAATTCTTCAATAGACATGAAGAAAATAATACGTGAAATGAATAGTTACTATACCCAGGAAGACTACAAGGATGATGCTTTCACGAAAGCGAAAACTCTGCATACTCAGTTTATGCAGACATTATCGGTATTCAAACCGGCATCAGAGGCCTATGAAGATGCTATTCGTACAATGAATGACCAACGCCAGATGTTACAGTTGAAGAAGATTGAAGCTAAAGAAGGTAAGTCGTTTGACTACTATTCACTGTCAATGATGTTAATTAGTAAGAAAACTAATCAGCTTTTGCAAAATGACGGGTTTAATGTGGATGACGCGATGAAGCAAGTACAGGCGTTGAATGAGCATGTTGCGCAACTGAAAGCCAAACAAAATGACACCAAAAGTGGTTCTTTTCAGCGCGAGCAGTTTCTTGAGGCTGCAGACAAATATGTGCTGGCTGTAAAAACGCGAGTTCGTCGTGAACGAGATCACATCCCTTTGACCGACAGCGATAAAGAGAATCCGGCATGGGCTGAGGGTTCTTTTGATAAGGTAATCAGAGGTTATAATGATTTAGTGACAAGGTTTAATTTAATGAACTGAATGATTAAACTTTCAGGTAAAGTGTTTTTATTGGGAAGAATTACTTAAGCAACGTGATAAACGTCTGATGGTCCGTTAACCTCGTAAATAGAACGGAATGTACCAGCGACTAAAAAACATTAAATATTATTTGGTTATTGTGACAATATCAGCATTTCCGCACGGCTTGGTTAATGAACGATTTTATTTTTTATTGAAATTTGTTAATGATATTCATGTGATTTATATTGTTTATTTTTTTTTGAAAATATAATTATGTTGAATAAGTTACAATAATTTTTACATTATTAATACAATCGTTAATATCGTAACTATTCCCGATTATGTATATACTCATTGCGCCTCGTCATGATGCTTTAGCATCATGACGGTAACATTAATTATTTGTCCGATTTTTACATATACACGAAATCATTCAAGTTGCATCAAGGCAGCAAGGGAATGAATCCCCTGGAGCGTACATAAGTACGTGACTGGGGTGAATGAGCGCAGCCAACGCAGAGGCAGCTTGAAGGATGAAATGTATAGCCAAGAAACAATCATCGTATCAATAATGAATATGAGCTGGATGCGATGATTGCGTGTTAAACCGAAAGTTACGCACCGACTGTAAAAATAAAACTTTTCAACAGCAGGTGATGGATTATGAGTGTTGAAAAATGAGTGCATTGCAGCTATCCGACAGTTCTTTTTCTACTGAAGTCAATTTAAATGGATTAATAGAAGTTCTCAGTAAGCATCTTTATTCAACGCCCGTTGTTGCGATAAGGGAGCTGGTGCAGAACGGGCACGATGCGATTGTCCGCAGACGAATCGAACAGCCCGATGCCCCGCAGGATAACCACATCCGCGTTGTGGCGGATGTGGCAAAATCGACTATAACGATATCTGACACCGGCGCGGGCCTGACGGAAAGCGAAATTCATGGTTTTCTGGCGACCGTCGGGGTGGGCTATACCCGGATGCTGCGCCAGCAGGATGATGACACAGGGTTAATCGGCATGTTCGGGCTGGGCTTTTTGTCGGCGTTTGTGCTGGCGAAAGATGTCACCGTGCTGACTACGTCCTGGCAAACGCCGGACCAGGGCTGGAAATATCACTCTGTTGATGGGCAGCGCTATACCGTTACGCCTTCTGACGCCGTCGCGCCGGGAACCCAGGTGATCCTGACGCTGAAAGAAGAATACAGCCATCTTGCCAGTAATAATCTGCTTAATCGCGTACTCTCAAGGTACTGCATTTTGTTGCATGAACCAGTTTTTGTCGGCGATGCGACCGAACCGGTAAATAAACTCCAGCCGCCCTGGCGCGAATCGACGCCGGAAGGCGTGACGATGCACCGTGCGTTGGTCCAGCGTAAAAACCTCGCGTTCGCCGCGCAGTTCGAATCGTCCTTCGAACCTATCTGCACCCTGCCGGTGGTTCCGCAGGGGGGCAGCGATGCCGTGGGCATTCTGTGGATTCAGGACGGCGCGACTTACGGCACCAGCGACAACCGTAATCTATCCCTCTTTTTACGCGGAATGCTGCTTGATGACGAAGCGCGTGAACTCCTGCCGCCGTGGGCGGGGTTTATTGGCGGCGTGATTGAATCGTCGAAACTCACGCCGACGGCAAGCCGGGAAGATTTGCAGCGGGACGAAACCTGGGTTGCGGTACAGGAGGCATTGAAAGAAGCGCTGATTACCGGTTTGTCGGATCTCGCGCAAAACCAGCCGGAGATATGGCGACGCGTTTTAATGCGTCATAACGAAGCGCTGCTGGGCGCGGCGCTGTGTGATGATCGTCTTTTTGATCTGCTGAAGGATCGGTTGCAGGTGCCCACGTCGAAAGGCGCGGTGCTGGCGAAGGAACTCCGCATTAATAACAGCATCCATATTTTGTTGGGCGCTGATGGCGGCTTTGAAGAGATGCTATTCCATATTCTGCAACGGCCCGTCGCCAGAGGCGATCGCTATGCTGTGGTCCCGTTTTTACGACGCTGGGCGCTGTTATACCATTGTCGGATTATTGAAGTCGGCACGCAAAGCGGCAACGAGCAACTCTTTACGCTCGCCGATTTACCGGCGGAACAGGTCGATTATCTGGAAGCGCATTTATGCGACGGCGAGCAATTAATTATCTCCCGCTTTGACCCGGATGTTTTGCCGCTGGTGGTGACCCTCGATCGTGAAGCCGAATTAAAACAAATCCTTGAACAGGACGATGCGGACAAGCGAATGAGTACCGCCGCATTAATGCTGGCGCGCCAGTTTACTTCGCAGATTAAACAAACCAAAACCTCCAGCTTATATCTCAATTTGAATAACGCCTGCGTCAAACAATTAGTTACGGCATTGTAGAATCATCAGCAACCGGTGGCGGCGCTGCGGTTATTAAAATCCCTGAAAGTTATTTTATGTAGTAATGGGAATAAAGAACAGCAATGGGATTTGCATCAGGCACTGGAAGATTTCACGCAGATTATCCCCTCATTAATTAAGCAAGGAATGTAAGAATGGATACATGGGAGTGGTACAACAACTACAGTAAAGAGTTGCGGGATGCCGGGCAGGGATATATTCCCCAGATAATTGATGACTTTTCTGAAGGCGCGCTAAATTTACAACTGGAAAAGTGTGATGCGCTGTTGCCAGAAATGAAAGCCCTGAATCAGGTCGCCAAAAATCCGTGGCTGGAGATATTTATCGGGCACTGGGAGATGCGTCACCGCCTGACGAATTATAGCGAAGGCGAAAAAGTTCTGCCTGACGTTGTCGCCCTGTTTGAAAAAGCGCACCGGGAAGAAGCGAAAGATTGTCCGCAATCCATCTGCGTCACCCAGGATTTATCCGCCTGCTATGAAAACATAGATGGCCCTGGCTGGGCGGCAGAGCGAATGGCGGTCTGCGAAGAGACGATTGCGCGCATCGACCCCACCTGGAACTGTTTTCAGTGTTTGTCCACGGAATATGCCAGCGCCCTGATGGACACCCATCGGCACGAAGAAGCGTTAGCGTATGTGGATAAACAGATTGCGGCGGTGAAGGATTCAGGAGAGGAATACGTTGAGGCATTGCTCTCGACGCGAGTCGATATCCTGATCGCGCTGCAACGCTATGAAGAGGCGCGTGAGCTGGTTGAACATTTGATCGCTGAAAATGACTACTGGGGGCGCGATCGCATCGGTTATCCGCTGAAAAAGCTGTACATCATGGCGCTGAGCGGCGGGCAGGACGAGGAGGTCTGGGAAGCGTTACCCGCCTGGTCGGACCTTACGCCTTACTCCTGGGATCTGTGGCTGGATATTTTGATTGTGTTGCTTCCCCGTTATCCGGAACGTAACCACTGGCGGCTGGCGAGAATTTTCCAGCACATGTTGGAACACTATTCTAAGGTGGGGGCGCACCGTAAATTGGTGGATCTGGCGAAAATGCAGATTAACCTGGCGCTGGATCGTGAATCCGTCTGGGTCGCGAAGCAGGCGTTTAAACTTGCCCAGCGGCATATGCCAAAACTGCGCACCCTGTTGGGCGTTGACCGGGAGTATCTGGAACTCAGCGAGAAAATTGCCGCCAAAGAAGCAGAACTGTCGGCGCGCCCCGTTATGCCACAAACTGAAAATACGGCGGAAGACGCAGAGGCCGATCCAGAAAAAGATGTTGAAGAGTTCCGCCGCGCCTTTATGCAGTCACCTGAGGATGCGGAGTTACTTGGCCGACTGGTCAATGCGCTGAACGCCTGTTACGCGCGGGACGAGTCGATCGCGCTTTTGCGCCATTATGTTGAAAACCATCTGCAAGAGGACAACGGCCTTCCTTTTGATCTGCTGGACCTGCTGTTGGCGAAAGACGAACTGGAGGAGATTGAACAACTGGCCCGGCAGTATGACGCATCCGGGCAGGAGCATATGGCGCTGTGGTTCCGTGCGCGGGTTCTCGGCTCGCAGGAAGACTGGGCGCAGCTGGAAACGACAGGGCAAAAACTGCTGCAAACTAAAATTGGCGGCGAGTGGATTGGCGCTTACCGGATGTGCGCGTGGGCGGCGCAAAAACAGGAAGCCTACGACAGGCAACTGGAATATTTACAGCAGCTACTGGCACTGCTCACACGGCGCGAAGAAGATCCCCGCAACACCCAGTGGGATATGATGGCGGCGGCCAGCATTTTGCAGAAATGGGATATCGTGCGCAGGCTTGCGGCGGAGCTGGAGATTGAACTCACCGAAGGCGAAGGTTTTATTGATGAAAACTGGGGGCTAATAAACCTGCGTTTCCGCGAAGATTACGAATACCGATACTATTTCGCCCAGCGCATTGGGCCGGTGACGGCAAGAGTGGTTGAACCCACTTATCGTACTGATTACCCGCAGCATGTCGGTGAAATCGTGGTCTTTGACGCCGAGCGGCTGAATACGCCGCCGGAAGACGAAGAAGAGCGGAAGAACTTCACGCCTTTGTATGCCAGCCTGAAAACGGTGATCCCAACGGAGTACGGCGAATCCTGGTTTTGCGACGGCGTCATGCCGGAAGAAGCGCAGTACAATGCTTTCCGTGAGGCTATCAGGGAGCTGGGGTGGTATTACTGGAGCAGTAGCCCGGATGATTACACCTTAACCGATAGCCATCAGGGCGACGATGCGGCTCCCCTCCCTGGATTTTACTTTGTTATCAGCGCGCCGCAGTCGGTAACGAAGGCGGATATCGATAAAACTCTGACGCGTTTGACCGCCGACTGGGAGCATCCGCTATGCTGGTGGCGGCTGGCGCAGGCCGCAGGCGTAAATGAAGAGAAACACCGCGCCATTGCTGAACGGTACGGGATGTAACCTGCGGGGCTATATTCCCCGAATACTGTCAGAAATAGTGTAATTTGTTGAAATTAGCGTTGTTTGTAGGCCGGATAAGGCGCAAGCGCCGCCATCCGGCAAAACTCAGGCAAGGCTTGTCAATCATCTGAGACAGCGGGAAATGCTCCCGCTGTCTGTTGTGATGACAAACTCAGTACCTGATGGAGCGCAGCTTTAAGGCTTGCGAGATCGTTTTACAACATATTGATATTGCGGACTTTGTAGACAGGGTGGCGCGAAGCGAAACCCAACATTCAACATCCGCCACCGTAGGCGCTGGGCGAGAGTTGGGTCCCGGCAAGTCTTACTGTAAATAGACCCGTTTTAGTTCTATGCATTTTTTGAGATCCGGCCAGATTGGTGATAACAAATTCTCTTTCATTAGAGTAACCTATAAATAACATTATTGAAATTTACAGATTCATTTTAATGAAGAAAATAGGTATGTGATTTATTCAACACGAAAAATACTTAATCCATATTTCATTATAATTAACATTATCAATATCAATATATTCGTTAAAATAAGAGAACCCCAACGTAAATATACAAAAGGCAATTAAATGAAAAGGAATTTATTATCCTCAGCGATAATCATTGCGCTAATGACCCTGGGCGCAACAGGATGTGATGACAATAATGTTAAAACCGAGGCGACGCCGGCCGCCAGCAGTCAGCCTGCGACGCCAGCGCCTTCTCAGACGCCGGAAACGCAATCTGGCGAAAGTCCAGCGCAGCCCCCAGCAGCGAAGCCAGAAACGGCAACTCAGCCCCCGGCGGCGAAACCAGAAACGCCAGCTCAGCCGGAGGTTGACGCTGAAGAAGTTTATAGTGAAAAAATGGATGTCTATATCGATTGTTTTAATAAACTTCAATTGCCCGTTCAGCACAGTCTGGCGCGTTACGCGGATTGGGTGAAAGACTTTAAAAAAGGTCCGACAGGGAAAGAGAGCCTGGTTTATGGCATTTATGGTATTACGGAGTCTTACATAACGAATTGCCAGAAAGAGATGAAACAGGTGGCCGCCTTAACGCCATTACTTGAGCCTATTGATGGCGTTGCCGTTAGCTATATTGATAGCGCCGCCGCGCTGGGTAATACCATTAACGAAATGGAAAAATATTATACCCAGGAAAACTATAAAGATGATGCCTTTGCTAAAGGTAAGGCGCTGCATCAGACATTACTGAAGAATATCGAGGATTTTAAACCCGTCTCGGAAAAATATCATGAGGCTATTCAGGAAATAAATGACAGGCGGCAATTGACACAGTTGAAGAGAATAGAAGAAGCGGAAGGTAAAACATTTAACTATTATTCTCTGGCTGTCATGATTTCGGCAAAGCAGATCAACAAGGTTATTTCTGCCGATACCTTTGATGCCGAAGCGATGATGAAAAAAGTCGCGGAACTGGAAACAATGATTGCGCAATTGAAAGAAGTGAATACTGATGGCCGTAATTCTTCTTTCATCAGCTCTGCGGCTGATTATCAGCTACAAGCTAAAAAATATATTCGTCGCATCAGAGACAATGTTGAGTATTCTGATTTTGAAAAGAAACGGGTGCAGGACCCTGCAACAGGATGGATGGTTGCGGATTCTTATCCGGCGTCGTTGAGAAGTTATAACGAGATGGTGGATGATTATAACCGCCTGCGTTGAGTGACGGCACATTAACTGCGCACAGGCTGGCGCAAGTGCCTATAAAATTACGCTATAACGCCAATAAAAAGCGCCGATCAGGCGCTTTTTTCGTTTATGTATTCTTCATCAGGCAATATCCGTAAAAATAGCTGACGTAAACATTAACTAAAGAGAGCTATTAGAAAAACCAGTAATCTGAAGCTATCACAAGATGTTGACGTCACGCTGGAAGGTACTGGTAGTGTCATTGAGGATCGGCATTTATATGGAAAGCATTTATCCCGCCTGATGCGAAAATTCTGAGCCACTTCAGCATAGGGCGGCCCAGCCTTCATCACTTATAGGGTGTCACGTCCAACTGTTCTGTAAGACGTTAATTAATACCCGCCATTCGTAATAACGCGGTCACCACTGCAGCGGCGATAATCACCACAATAAGCGGCATTTTACGCCAGGCTAAAAATACGGCGAAGCCAACCCCAAGAACGCGCGCCATTCCGGCAAAATGTTCGCCTTCGTAAAAGGTGGTCGCCAGCGCGACGGAGAATAGCAGCACCGTTGCCGCATCCGAGAGCAGCGCCTGTGAACGCTCAGACAGCGCCAGACGGCTGCCAAGTTTCGCGCCGCCGAGGCGCATCAAATAGGTTCCCGCAGACAAAAGAGCAATACCGATAATAAATAGCGTCATATTGCCCATTATTTTTTCCTCGCCAGTAGGCCAAGCAGCGAAAGCAACACCGGCAATCCGGCAGCCACAAAGGGAACGGCGGCAAGCGACAGCGCGGCGCCGCTGCAACCACGAATCAATGTGGTGCGGTTTTTAAACGCCGGGATCACCAGCGCCAGTAAGATTGCCGGGAATACGGCATCCAGACCGATGGTTTCTGGGGCAGGGAGCAGTTTGCCGACACCTGCGCCAATCAGTGTGCCAATCGGCCAGAATAGGGCGACGCCCAGACCGCATAGCCAGTAGGCGGCTTTACGTTGTTCGGGTGTTTTTTGCGACAGGCCGAACACCACGCTCTCATCATTCATGATATGGCAGCCGAAAAAGCTGGCGGCGCGGGTGCCAACCAAATCACGCACCGTTACGCCAAACGGCACGTGGCGCGCATTCACCAGTAGTCCTGCCGCCGCCGCCGCTAACGGATTGCCGCCGCTGGCAACAATGCCGATAAACATAAATTCGGACGCGCCCGCCAGCACAAAAATAGAGAGGACAAACGGCACCCACAGAGGGAAACCGTAGGCCATCGCCAGTGAGCCATAGGACATGCCGACGACGCCCACGGCCAGGCACACTAAAAATATCGCTTTTATCGTGTCTCCCTTGAGACAGGAAAAATAGTGTTTCATCTTCTTTAGTCATATCGAACGAATTTTCATTATAATGAACGGAACAGATTTGCTTTACAAGACGAACATTTCGTTCGTTATAGTGAACGTTGGATGCTTTATGACACAACCTATTAGCGTCATTGCCAGAAGTCTGGTACGCGAACGCCAGCGAACCGGACTGTCGCTGGCGGAGATTGCGCGGCGCGCAGGCATCGCTAAATCTACGCTTTCACAACTGGAAGCAGGGAACGGCAACCCCAGCCTGGAAACGTTATGGTCGCTATGCGTCGCGCTCGACATTCCCTTTGCCAGGCTGCTGGAGCCGCAGGTACAAAAAACGCAGGTGATTCGCCGCGGAGAAGGCACCAAAGTCGTGGCGGAGCAGGCGCATTATCAGGCGATATTACTGGCGGCGTGTCCGCCCGGCGCGCGGCGTGATATCTATTTGCTGTTGACGCAGCCGGGGGCCGACCGGATCTCTCACCCGCATCCGCCGGGGTCGGTGGAACATATTATTGTTACGCAGGGAAAAGCCCTCGTCGGCTTAACCGAGGCGCCGGAAGAGCTGGCGGAGGGCGATTACATTTGTTATCCCGGCGACCAGGCGCATATCTTTAAAGCGCTGGAACCGGATACTCAGGCTATCCTGGTAGCGGAGCAGAATTGAAATTGCCGGATGGCGGCGTAACCGCCTTATCCGGCCGACAAAAAATAAAACCGTAGGCCCGGTAAGCTTGCGCCATCGGGCACACGACTTACTGCAGATAGAACACCTCTTTTAGCTCTGCGCTGACCGGGCTGTTATCCGGATTCGCGGGCATAACGTCACGCATATGTTTCCACCAACGCTGGCAAACGTCGGTGCTGGCAACGGCGTTCCAGCGCTCCTCGGATTCAATCTCAACGGTGGCGAACAGCAGATTGCGCTCCTGATCGAGATAAATCGCGTAGTGATGCGCGCCGTGAGATTTTAATACGGCTTCCAGCTCCGGCCAGATTGGGTTATGACGACGCTGATACTCCTCGTGCGCGTCGGCATTTACCTGCATCACAAAGGCTTTGCGGATCATAACGCCTCCAGGTACAGCCCGCGAACTTCATCGCGGCTGGCGGTGCGCGGGTTACACGGCGCGCACGGGTCGGCGAGGGCTTTATCCAGCCAGCCTTCGATATCTTCTTTTGTGACGCCCAGCTTGCTGAAACCTTCTGGAATGCCGACGCGTTTGCTCAGCGTACGGATAGCGTTAATCGCTTCCTGACTTGCGGCTTCGTCAGACATACCGCGCGTCTCTACGCCCATCGCCTGTGCGATACGGGCAAAACGCGCGACGGCGTTCGGACGGTTAAAGTTCTCGACAATTGGCAGCAGGATAGCGTTGCAGACTCCGTGCGGCAGGTTGTGAGTTGCGCCCGGCTGGTGCGCCAGTGCGTGAACCAGCCCCAAACCGGCGCTGTTGAACGCCATACCCGCCAGGTACTGGCCGAATGCCATTTGCTCACGGGCTTCGAGGTTATGGCCATCGTCAACCGCTTTCGGTAGCCACAAATTGATTAAGCGAATCGCTTCCAGCGCGTTAGCGTCGGTAAGCGGATGCGCGCCAACGGAGACATAGGCTTCCACCGCATGGGTCAGGGCATCCATGCCGGTTGCGGCGGTCACAGAAGCGGGGATTTCCAGCATGACGCTGGCGTCATCCACGGCAATATCCGGGATGATATTCGGGTCGATGATCACCTCTTTGACCTTACGGGCAGAGTCGATAATCACCGCGTTGCTGGTCATCTCTGCCGCGGTACCTGCCGTAGTATTAATCGCTACCAGCGGTACGCCGGCGTTTTTCACTTTGCCGACGCCGGAGTAGGCGGTAGATGGACCTGGGTTGGCGGTCAGAATTTTCACCGCTTTTGCGGTATCGATCGGGCTGCCGCCGCCGAAGGCGATAATGTAGTCACATTCTGCGCTCTGATATGCCGCAAAACCTTTCTGCACCAGCTCTTCTGTCGGGTTTGGGAACACCTCATCAAACAGGTGGTAAGACATTTGATGTTCATCCAGTGCGCTAAACAGGCTATCCAGCAGGCCCAGCTTTACCAGTTGACCATCGGTAACGATCAGCGCTTTGCCCCATTGCTTATTCGCCACGAGGTTCACCATATCGGCAATCGCTCCAGCGCCATGCAGGCTAATTTTTGGCAGTGCCAACATAAAGCTCATCACTATTCTCCTTAAAAAAATTCCCTGTTGCCCGATGGCGCTACGCTTATCGGGCCTACGGTAAAATGCGCACCGTCCTGTAGGCCGGATAAGGCAAAGCCGCATCCGGCGTTGAGTTGGGAGGTATTAGTACAGCGCTACGGCGCTGGCCAGCGGTGTCACGCCAAAACGTTTGCCGAGTGCGACCAGTTCTTCGCGCGTGATGGTCTGCTTCATACCGCCCATCGAATAGATTTTGACTAATACCTCAGCGGATTTCTCTGCGGTATCTATCAAACCGAAGGTTTCATCCAGCGTAGGTCCGCTTCCGAACACGCCGTGGAACGGCCACAGCACCAGCGAATGTTTCTGCATTTCTTGCGCGGTGGCCTGGCCGATTTCATCGGTGCCTGGCACCATCCACGGCAGAATGCCGACACCGTCCGGGAATACCACCAGGCATTCGGTGCTGCCTTCCCACAGTTTGCGGGTGATCAGCGCAGTGTTGTTTTCCAGTACGTAGGTGAGGGCGATCAGGTTAGTCGCATGGCAATGCATAATGACGCGGTCTTTGCCGTGGGTGGCTTTGATGCGTTCGCAGTGGGAGAGGAAATGCGCCGGGAGTTCAGAGGTGGGTACCGCGTCATGGGTTAAGCCCCACAGAATGTGGTAGCCTGCGCCGTCGCTGTCGATTTTGACCACGCCTAAATTGGCTGCCGGATCGAGCTGAACGTTGCGGAAGAATTTGCCGGAACCGGTAACGATAAACGGCGTATTCGCCAGCAGCGGCATGGGTTGACTTAGCGCGATATAGCGCGTTTTTTCGTGGAAATTAGCCGCAAAAGGCGCGATGTCGGCTTCATCCAGACGTAGCGTCAGGTTACCGCCATTACGTTCGTCCCACCCTTTCAGCCACGCATCAGACGTGGCTTTAATCATGCCCTGGACAAACCAGGAATCGGTAATATTTTGCATGTTCGTGTTCCCATTTATTGCCCGAAGGTTATTCGGGTCTTACGTAGGCCGGATAAGCGCAGCGCCATCCGGCAATCGTGTTTCATTTATTGCCGGATGGCGACGCGGGCGTCTTATCCGGCCTACAAATCAGGTGTCGCTGTCAGCTACGTTTGCTCAGGATCTCTTTTTCATAGACGCGAACGCTGTCCAGCCACTGGCTGCCAGCCGGCGTGTCGTGACGCTGGCAATACATTTCCCAGACGGCCTGCCACGGCAGAGATTTTTGCTCTTCCAGCAGCGCCAGACGCGCGGTGTAATCGCCGCTGGCCTCAAGCTGACGCAGTTGATCTGTGGGTTCCAGCAGAGCGCGCAGCAGCGCTTTTTTCATGTTGCGGGTACCGATAACCCACGCGGCGACACGGTTGATAGAGGCGTCGAAGAAATCCAGACCGATGTGTACGCGGTCAAACAGGTTATGACGGACGATCTCGCTGGCAATTGCCTGGGTTTCATCGTCCAGGAGCACCACGTGGTCGCTATCCCAGCGTACCGGGCGGCTGACGTGCAGCAGCAGCCGTGGCACGTAGAGCATGGCGGCGGAAATTTTGTCGGAAATCACTTCAGTGGGATGGAAGTGGCCCGCATCCAGGCACAGCGCGGTCTGACGGCTGGTGGCGTAGCCCATGTAGAACTCATTGGAGCCGACGGTGTAGCTTTCCGCGCCGATGCCAAACAGTTTGCTTTCGACGGCGTCGATGTGGTGCGCCGGGTCGAATTTCTCGCTAATGACCTCATCCAGCGCTTCCAGCAGGCGCTGGCGCGGGGCTAAACGGTCGACGGTAATGTCTTTCATGCCGTCCGGGATCCAGATGTTCATCACCGACGGCGTACCGAGCTGCTCACCAAAGTATGCCGAGACGCGGCGGCTGGCCTTGCAGTGATCGATCCAGAACTGGCGAATTTTCGCGTCTGGATGAGAGAGGGTAAAACCGTCAGCGCTCAGTGGATGAGAAAAACAGGTGGGGTTGAAATCCAGCCCCAGCCGGTTCGCTTTCGCCCACTCCACCCAGTTTTTAAAATGCTCCGGTTTGATCTGGTCGCGAGCAACCGGCGTATCCGACTCAAGGTAAATGGCGTGCAGGTTCAGCCGTTTTGGTCCTGGGATCAGACGCAGCGCCTGTTCCAGATCGGCGCGCAGTTCGGTGGCGTTACGCGCTTTGCCCGGATAGTTGCCGGTTGACTGAATTCCTCCCGTCAACGAACCTTCCGGGTTCTCGAATCCGGCAACATCGTCGCCCTGCCAGCAGTGCATGGAAACCGGCAGGCGATCGAGCTGGCGCAGCGCCTCCTCGACATCAATACCTACTGCGGCGAAACGTTGTTTTGCCAGTTCCCAGGCTTGTTCCAGTTGAGTGGTCATGCGCAAAGCTCCTTTGTCTGTCGTTTGGGTTGAAACTGCGCAACGTGGCGGGCAATTTCACTATCAGGATTAGGGATATAGGTTGTCAGGTCGTAGTTAGCGCTGACGACCTGACGGAAGTCATCGACGTTGTTTAATTCGTCGAGGGTCATAAGCTGAATACCAATATTGCCAAGGGTGGAGGCTTCAACCGGCCCGGCCATCACGCGAATGCCACATGCATCGGCGCACAACTGGTTGAGTAGCGCGTTTTGGCAGCCGCCGCCGACAATATGCAGTTGGGTAAATTTTTCGCCGCGCAGATTTGCCAGTTCGTGCAGAATGTCGGCATACAACAGCGCCAGACTGTCGAAAATGCAGCGCGCCAGTTCGGCATCGCTGACGGGAACGGGCTGGTCGGTCTCGCGACAGGCGGCCTGGATTTCAGCGCGCATATCGTCAGGATTGATAAAGCGATCGTCATTCGGGTTAATCAGGAAACGGCAGGCCGGCAGCGCTTCTGTTTGGGCGATAAGCGCAGGCAGATCGGTAATGTGCCGTTCTTTCAGCACGCGCTGGAGCAGCCACAAACCCATAATGTTTTTCAGTACCCGATAACGCCCTTCCGCGCCGCCTTCGTTGGTGATATTGGCAGCCAGCGCCTCGTCAGTGGTGTAGGGCATTTTGCTTTCAAAACCCATCAGCGACCAGGTGCCTGAAGACAGGTAAGCGCTATGTTTATTTGCCAGCGGAGAGGCAATAACGGCGCTGGCGGTATCGTGGCTGGCGACGGCTACCACCGGAATACGGTTGCCCTGCGGGCAAATCCAGTCGCCGATAACATTGCCAGGGTGCGAGGGGCGACCGAACCAGCTCTTTTTCGCGCCGGTCCACGCCAGCAGGGTATCGTCCCAGTCATCGGTATTGATATTGACCAACTGGGTGGTCGTGGCGTTGGTGTATTCCCAGTTCATTTCACCGGTCAGGCGGTAGCTGAAATAATCGGGCATCAGCAGCGCATGAGCGACCTGCGCCGTTAACTCAGGCTGTTGTTTCGTCAGCGCGCGTAGCTGATAGATGGTGTTAAACGGCAGAAACTGAATCCCGCTGCGGCGATAGATTTCGCTTTTGCCGATCTGGACCAGCGCTTGCGGCATGATGCCCGTGGTACGGTTATCGCGGTAGGAGACCGGCAGGCCGACACGCTGACCTTGTTTATCCAGCAGGACATAATCGACGCCCCAGGTGTCGATGCCGATGCTGTCGATAAGAATGCCTTCATTGCAGACTTTCTTCAGACCAAGACGGATATCCTTTTCCAGACTGTCGATGTCCCAGGTGTCAAACCCGTCTGTTTTTTGTAGGCAGTTCACAAAACGGTGAATTTCACGTAGCGTCAGGGTACGGTGTTTGCTGTCGTAACGCGCCAGCATCACGCGCCCGCTGGATGCGCCGAGATCAACCGCGACACAATGGCGAAAAGTCATAATCAGGTCCTTCTTAGAGTCATTGTGCACAGTCTAAAAAAGCCCTCAAAGACCTACCTTCTCGTTACTGACAGGAAAATGAGCCGCTGGCAACAAGGCAAAGATGAACGTGATAGCGTTCACAGTTTCTACTAATAGGCCGGTGTGATGTCGTCCGCATTTCCCGCTTTTTCCCGCCTTTTCTTGAAAAAAAGACCATGTTTGCGCGCTTTAGCGTCAAAAATTTAAGGTGAGGCCGATAACCCTTAATTACTATTCGGACATGTTGAATTCAGGAGGAAGCAACCATGACCGTACTGCATAGCGTGGATTTTTTTCCATCAGGTAAAGCGCCCGTGGCGATTGAACCTCGTCTGCCGCAAGCCGCTTTCCCTGAACATCATCATGATTTTCATGAAATCGTGATTGTGGAACACGGTACGGGCATTCATGTATTCAACGGGCAGCCGTATACCATCAGCGGCGGTACCGTGTGTTTTGTTCGCGATCACGACCGGCATTTATATGAACATACCGACAACCTATGCCTGACGAATGTACTGTGGCGTTCACCGGACGCCTTCCAGTTCCTGGCGGGGTTGGATCAATTGCTGCCGCAGGAGCAGGATGGTTACTATCCTTCTCACTGGCGGGTGAATCAGAGTGTGTTGCAGCAGGTGCGCCAGTTGGTCGGTCTGATGGAGCGCGCCGGAGACGGCGTGGATGCGCCTGCCGTGGCGAATCGCGAAATTTTGTTTATGCAACTACTGGTGTTGTTACGCCGCAGTAGCCTGATGGAAGGCGCGACCAATAACGACGCCAAACTCAACCAACTGATGGCATGGCTGGAAGACCATTTTGCGGAGGAGGTTTGCTGGGAGGCGGTAGCCGAACAGTTTTCGCTGTCGCTACGCACGCTGCATCGTCAGCTTAAACAGCATACCGGGCTGACGCCGCAACGTTACCTTAATCGCCTGCGTTTGATCAAAGCCCGGCATTTATTGCGCCATAGCGATCATAGCGTGACAGAAATCGCGTACCGCTGCGGTTTTGGCGACAGTAACCACTTTTCGACTCTGTTTCGCCGAGAATTTAACTGGTCGCCGCGGGATATCCGTCAGGGACGCGATGCGATAATCCAGTAACGCGAACGCTATCAACGTTTTCGTCGCCAATATGCTGATAATTATACTCTTTAATACCGGATGGCGGCTGCGCCTTACCTGGCCTACGGCGGCGAGCGGTAGACAGAATAAGCGTAGCGCCAGCCGGCAAGCATTCAACATGAGGTGCTGCGGTGGCAAATCCGTTAATCCTTTTGAAAAAAGATTTTTTTACTGATGAGCAGCAGGCCGTTACGGTTGCCGATCGCTATCCACAGGATGTTTTTGCGGAACATACGCATGAGTTTTGTGAACTGGTGATGGTCTGGCGGGGCAATGGCCTACACGTTCTTAATGAGCGCCCATACAGAATTACCCGCGGCGATCTGTTTTACATTCGTGCTGAAGACAAACACTCCTATACTTCCGTTAACGATCTGGTGCTGCAAAATATTATTTACTGCCCGGAGCGTTTGAAACTCAATGTAAACTGGCAGGCGATGATTCCCGGCTTTCAGGGAGCGCAGTGGCATCCTCACTGGCGGCTGGGCAGTATGGGAATGAATCAGGCGCGGCAGGTCATTAACCAGCTTGAACATGAGAGTAATGGACGCGATCCGCTGGCGAATGAGATGGCGGAATTGCTGTTTGGTCAACTGGTGATGATGTTAAAACGGCATCGCTACGCGACCGACGATCTTCCGGCAACCTCCCGAGAAACCCTGTTGGATAAATTAATTACCGCTTTGGCTAATAGCCTTGAGTGTCCCTTTGCGCTGGATGCGTTTTGCCAGCAGGAACAATGCAGCGAACGGGTGCTGCGGCAGCAGTTTCGCGCCCAAACCGGGATGACGATTAATCAATATTTACGCCAGGTCCGTATTTGCCACGCGCAGTATCTGCTTCAGCATAGCCCGCTGATGATTAGCGAGATTTCGATGCAGTGCGGTTTTGAAGATAGTAATTATTTTTCAGTGGTGTTCACGCGGGAAACCGGGATGACGCCGAGCCAATGGCGTCATCTCAGTAATCAAAGCGATTAACTGGCCATGCCTAAACCGACAATATTCGCCGCGATAATAATTACCACGCAGCCGAGGCTTAATACGGCAACGGGACGGCGGCCAGCATTTTTCCACTCTTTTAGCACCAGACCGACAAGCCCCCCGCACAGCACATAGAAGCTCATGTGCAGCATCCAGCTCATGTAGTCATATTGCGCGGGAATGCGCGCGTGACCCCAGGCATAGAAAAAGAACTGTAAATACCACATCAGACCGCCAAGCGCGGACAGCAGAATATTGCTGATAATCAACGGTCTTGCCAGCGAGAAGTCGGCTTTTATCGACAGATTTTGCACTTTTGCCAGGCGGATAAAACAGAAACCGAGGTTCACCAGCGCGCCGCCGCCCATAATCACCACGTAACTCGGTAGCGCGACATAGAGCGGGTCAACGCCAAGCGCGGCAGCAGCTTCATGCATCGGTTTCGCGGCGTTCATGGCAAAAGACATCCCCGCCGAGAAAATACCGCACATCACTGCCAGCAGAAGCCCTTTCTTCAGATTGAACTCCTCCGCTTTAATGCCCATTTTGCGTTCTTTTAACTGTCCGGCGCGCGTCACAATCCCGACGCCGATCAGCGCGACAAAAACGCCAAGTAGCGTCATGCGTCCCCCTTCGGTATGGATTAACACATCGAAGTTACCGTTGATGATAGGCGTCATCAGCGTGCCGACGATAAGCGTAATGCCGATAGCGATGCCGATACCCATCGACATCCCGAGATAACGCATGGTCAGACCGTAATTAATATTGCCGATGCCCCACATGGCGCCGAACAGAAAAACCGGTAAAAGGGTGGAGAGGTTAAACTGCCCATAATAGGCCCAGAAATCAGGCAGTAACAGAGCGCTAATTGTCCACGGCAGAATAAGCCATGAGACGATGCCGCCCACTGACCACATGGTTTCCCATGACCACTGTTTCACTTGCTTGAACGGGGCATAGAAGCAGGCTGCACTGGCCGCCCCTATCAAATGCCAGAAAATACCCATCGTAATCGCGTTACTCATGACATGTTCCTCATTATTTTTTATGGACGGGATACCCCTTCCGTTTGCATGAGTTTAAAAATTACGCAGCCCGGTAACCTTATAACGATTGCCGCCGTTGGGTGTATTCTGGCAATCAGCACGTTAATGAAGTGATTAACTTCACGTTTTAAAAAAGTCGGAGCGCATCGTGACCGTCTGGATGTTATTTAAATCAGTGGGTAATATTTGTTTTCTAAAATACCTTCATCATAACGACACGAAACGACTTAGCTGGCAACAATGCAAAGAAAACGCTGCGTGAGATCACATAATGGGAATAGTCTGACTTACCGTTTGATAAAAGGGTAGTTATACAGTAATTATTTAATTGTTTTATTTGTATTTACAATTTAAATATATTGAAATTAACGTTAGGAATCAATGAAATATAAATATAAGGAAATCCCTATATTGGCGTTGTTGATGGTGTTTTGATTTTTATTTTATATGACGAATATGAATTTCATTTATTTTATTTTGCTTTTTGAACATTATCCCAATTTTAAATTAAAGATCTTTGTCTATATTGTCGCCATTCACATTGCGTATTATGGTTGTAATGGTATGACATGAAACAACGTTTTAATTTTAAATTAAATGGATTCTGTTATGAGAAAATCTCTTTTCTTACTATTACCTCTTGTTGTAACAAATGCGCATGCAGTATATGTCGATGTTCGTCATGAATATCTTGATGATAGTAAAGCTAACTATGACCGTGCGTATATTTCTCATCGGTTTGCGAATGGTGTTGGTTTTGCGATAGAAGCTATCTCAAAATCAGGCGGGGATGACACCAATAAAGCGTTTAATGACCTGGAAACACAGGGTAACGAATATACGATAAGCTACCAATTTAAAACCGGTGATGTCGCCTGGCAACCGGGTTTTGTGCTGGAAACAGGCAACGGTTACTCTACCTATAAGCCTTACTTCCGCGCGACGTGGACATTAAATGAAAGCTGGTGGGTTGGTGCGCGCTATCGTTTTGAATATGTACGCCGTTCTTCTGATATCCGTGATGATGATACCATCAATCGTATGGATGTCTGGGCGGGTTATAAATGGAACAACTTTGACTGGACAATCGAAGGAATTTATAAGAAAGCCGATAAATATGATCTTTACGATGGCGGCAAAGATAACTATGAATATAACTTCAGAACTGCCTATATTATTGATCAATGGTCGCCATTCGTTGAGGTAGGTAATGTTTCCGTCAATAGCAACAGCGATGAAAGACAAACCCGTTTCCGCGTGGGTATAGGCTACACATTCTAATCATTATCCCTGTTTATTATTTATTCCCTTTTCCGGCTACTTTATAGGTAGCCGGTTTTTTTTACCTGGTGATGACCTGCGGATAATTATTATCGTGCGTTGGCCGGATAAGACGCGAATCGCCATCCGGCAACGAGATGTGCAGGAAACTATGCGCTTACATGATGCCCAGTAGACGGGGTAAGAACAGTGTGATTTCCGGAATGTAGGTAATTAATAACAGAACGCCGATAATCGCGCCGTAAAAAGGCAGCAACGGTTTAATCACTTCCTCAACTTTGACCTTACCGACGCTCGCCCCGACATATAAACCACTGCCAACTGGCGGCGTAATGGTGCCAATCGCCAGGTTATAGATCATGATAATGCCAAAATGCACCGGATCGACGCCCAGTTTAGCCATGATCGGCAGCAGAATCGGGGTAAAAATCAGAATGGCCGGACCGATATCCATAAATGCGCCGATAATCAACAAAAAGACGGTAATGACTAACAGGATAACCAGTTTATTGGCGGAAATACCGAGGATCATATCGCTCAGCGCCGCAGGAATATTGGTGATCGACATCGAGAAGGACATCGCCGAAGAGGTTGCCAGCAGGAACATGATGACCCCGGTCATTACCACTGTCTGGAGCAAAATCGAAGGCAAATCCTTAATTTTCAGCGTGCGGTAAAACACCATCGTCAACAATAATGTATACACCACGGCAATCGCGGAGGCTTCAATGGCGGTGAAAATCCCCTGCACAATGCCGCCGACGATAATCACGATCAGCAGCAGGCTGGGAATGGCCTCAACGGCAACTTTTAGCGCCATGCCTTTTTGGACGGTGAAGAAAACCCGATAATTTCGACGCTTAGCGACCACCAGCGTGACCAGCATACAGCCAACGCCCCACAGCACTCCCGCGACCAGACCGCCGGCGAACAGAGCGGCAATCGATGTTCCCCCGCTTGCCAGCGCATAAAGGATAAAAGCCGTGGTGGGCGGAATTAACATTCCCGTCGGCGCGGAGGCGATATTCACCGCGGCCGCAAAGCCGCGATCGTAACCTTCGCGCGCGCTCATCGGCACCATCACGCCGCCGATGGAGGTTGAGGCGGCAATCGCCGATCCGGAAATTGCACCGAACATCATATTGCCGACGATGTTGGTATAAGAGAGCGAGCCGGGCAGTTTGCCAGTAAACAGTTTGGCAAAATTGACCAGCCGGGCGGCAATTCCCCCGCTATTCATGATCACCCCGGACAAAACGAAGAACGGCACGGCCAGCAAGGCAAAACTGTCCAGGCTGGAGAACATTTTTTGCGCGGTGGCGAACATCGAAATATCGAAAGGCAGTACCAGCATCATGGTGCTGAAAGAGGCGATAACGATGCAGATCCCGATAGGCGCGCCCATGGCCAGTAAAACAACAAAGACGGCAATTAGCGTACAGGACGCAAAAATAGGGTCAATCATGTGATTTCTCCAGAGTGTGCTCAGTGGTATCCGTGGCGGAATGGATAGCTTTCAGGGCGTCAACGATATTCAGCAGCCCATAGAGGATGATCAGTACGCCCGCGCAGGGGAGCGCGTAATAAATTTTTCCCATCGGAATGCCCAGCGCAGGGGAGATTTGCAGCATAGAAATCGCAGAAATCTTTAAGCCGCCGATAATCAATACCCAAATGGAAAACGCGATAAAAATGACCTGCAGAATAATATCCCACCAGCCGCGAATCGTCGGCGACACCTTATCCAGTAAGAGAGTCAGGCTGATATGCTGTTTCTGACCGGCGACAAAAGCCATGCCCAGCATTGATACCCACACCAGGAGAAATCGCAGCATCTCTTCGGTAAGGGTGCTGGGAACGCCCAGAATGTAGCGGCTCACCACCTGCCAGCAGGCGATGCCAACCATTATCGCCAGCACCAGGCAACAGATAGCGCCCAGCAATAAATCAAGTCCTTTTCTGAATGTGTTCATCTTAATTTCCTGATTAGATTAATTTTTTGCTGTCTGGATACGTTGATACAGCCCGTAAAGCCGTGGTTTGTTTTTCAGACCGTCGTAAATAGGCTGTACTGCCTTCTGGAAGGGTTTTTTGTCGATCTCGTAGAATTCAACGTTGAAATCTTTTACCGCCGCCAGCCTGGTTTTCTCTATTTCCTTGTCCCATGCGGCTTTCTCAAATTCGATCGACGCCTTGATGGCGGCTTCGACGATGCGCTGCTGTTCCGACGTCAGCTTTTCCAGCGTGAGGGTACTCATTAGCAGGATATCGGGAATGCGGGTGTGCATATCGTAGGTGTAATAACGGGCGACTTCGCCGTGGCGGGCGATGGTGAGAGCGAACTCATTGTTTTCCGCGCCGTCGAGAATGCCTTGTTGTAACGAGGTATAGACCTCCGCCTGACTCATGGCGATGGGCGAAGCGCCCAGCAGTTTGAGGGTTTGGATCGCCGTCTCACTCTGCATGACGCGGATCTTCTTCCCGCGTAAATCCTCAATGCGTTTAACCGGCGCTTTGCTCATATAAAAATTACGCGCGCCGGAATCATACCAGCCTACGCCGACAAACCCCTGTGCGGCGGTGGACTGATAAACAGGCTCCATCACCTGTGGGTTATCCATTACGCGGTAGTATTCATCGACGGTGGCAAACAGGTAGGGAAGTGAAAACACGCCGTACTCAGGCGAAAAACTCTCCATCAGCCCGGACGACACTTTAGTGATGTCGACGACGCCGACCTGCGTCAACTCCACCAGTTCGCGCTCGCCGCCAAGCTGTCCGTCCGGGAAGTACTGTACTTTGATATCGCCGCCCGTTTTCTCTTCAACTTGCTGCCCCAGGAAGTGCAACGCATCTTTTACCGGCTGGCTATTTTCAGCGTAGGCCAGGCGCAAAATGGTTTCGCCGTGGGAGAAGAAAGAAAGTGTGGAGAGTAAGGCCAACGTAGCCAGACGTATAAAACCAGGTTGCTTCATAATTCCCTCGCAATTGTAATAATTTACCGGGAATGTAATTGCATGGTGAAATTATAACCTTCTTGATTTTGCCACCGCTGACAAAAATTGGCACCAAAAGAAAGATTTTGAAACCCTGTTTCACATTTCATGATTTCCAGGAATTCATCAACAGGCGGTTTCGGTTGGAGGCGTAAAAAACGGTTTTTTTCAGCGGATGCCGTAACGTTTATAACCCTGGAAAAAGTACGGCATTGATAATCATTTTCAATATCATTTAATTAACTATAATGAACCAACTGCTTACGCGGCGTTAACACTGTGCCGCTCGACAATAATGGAGATGATTATGAGTTATACACTGCCATCCCTGCCGTACGCTTATGATGCACTGGAACCGCACTTCGATAAGCAGACGATGGAGATTCACCACACCAAACACCATCAAACCTATGTCAACAACGCTAACGCGGCGCTGGAAAACCTGCCTGAGTTTGCTGACCTGCCGGTTGAAGAACTGATTACTAAACTGGACCAGGTGCCAGCGGACAAAAAAACCGTGCTGCGTAACAACGCCGGCGGCCACGCTAACCACAGCTTGTTCTGGAAAGGACTGAAAAAAGGCACCACTCTGCAGGGCGATCTGAAAGCGGCTATCGAGCGTGACTTCGGTTCCGTTGACAACTTCAAAGCTGAATTCGAAAAAGCAGCAGCAACCCGTTTCGGCTCCGGCTGGGCGTGGCTGGTGCTGAAAGGTGACAAACTGGCTGTGGTTTCTACCGCAAACCAGGATTCCCCGCTGATGGGTGAAGCCATTTCCGGCGCTTCCGGCTTCCCGATCCTGGGTCTGGACGTGTGGGAACACGCTTACTACCTGAAATTCCAGAACCGCCGCCCGGACTACATCAAAGAGTTCTGGAACGTGGTGAACTGGGACGAAGCAGCAGCGCGTTTCGCCGCTAAAAAATAATTTGCATTGCACGTCTGTAGAAGCGAGTCTGATGACTCGCTTTTTTTGTATCCGCGTAAGGAGCAGCAGATGCATTATCCGGTTGACGTGTTTATTGGCAAAATTCGTGACTATGACGGCAGCCGCCCGAGCGCTATCGCCAAGGTGCAAATCGACGGCGAACTTATGCTGACCGAGCTGGGTCTGGCAGGCGATCAGCAGGCCGAAAAGAAAATCCACGGCGGCCCCGACCGCGCGCTATGCCATTACCCCCGCGAACACTATGCTGATTGGATTCGCCAGTTCCCCGAGCAGGCGACGCTGTTTTGCGCCCCGGCGTTTGGCGAGAATCTGTCGACGGACGGAATGACCGAACACAACGTGTTTATTGGCGACATCTACCGCTGGGGCGAGGCGTTGATCCAGGTCACTCAGCCGCGCTCTCCATGCTTTAAACTTAATTTCCACCTTGTCATCAGCGACATGGCCCTCCTTATGCAGGACAGCGGAAAAACCGGCTGGCTGTATCGGGTCATTGCGCCAGGTAAGGTCTCCAGCGATGCGCCGCTGGAACTGGCGTCGCGTCTGAGCGATGTCTCGGTTCATGAAGCGGGTGTTATCGCCTGGTCTATGCCGTTTGATGACGAACAATATCACCGGCTGTTGAGCGCCGCCGGGCTGTCGGCGAGCTGGAGCCGCACCATGCAGAAGCGTCGTTTGAGCGGCAAAATTGAAGATAGCGCCAGACGACTGTGGGGGGATAAAACTCCGCCAAAATGAAAGGAAGGATTATGACTGAAGCTGAAAATGCGGTGGCGATCGTAAAAGAATTTTTGGTGGCCTCGATGATTCCCGATGCTGAACGTGCCGCAACGTATATGCACCCGGAGGTGAAAATTACCTTCACCGGAGGCCGGGCGATGGCGGGCGCGGCAGATATCGCGCAGTTTAACGGCGCTCGCTACAAGTGGGTGAAGAAGGCGCTGGGCGAGTTTGATGCGGTGCAGCATGATGATTACGTTGTGATTTATTCCAACGGTACGTTGTATGGGGAATGGCCCGACGGTTGCCCGTTTGCCGATAACCGCTTTATCGATCGTTTCGAAGTGCGCGATGGCAAAATTACCCGGATGGACGTGTGGAACGACAGCGCCGAGTGGATTTTAGCGCCGGAAATCTCCCGATAGCGCGGTACGTAGGCCGGATAAGCGTAGCGCCGTCAGGCAGTCAGGTGTACATTGCCGGATGACGGCGTTTGCCTTATTCCGCTGGTAACCTATTAATTATTCACAAAAGATATGTAAATTATGGACGCACATATTCTCGAGGCTTGTACGGAAGAAGTTAAGCACATCTTATTCGAAGAGTATCACCTCAAATCTATTGAGGAGCTTTGGGAGCGGTCTCTGGATGAGGAGTTTTTAGCTGAGTTGTATCAACAGTTTAAGTTCATAACGGAAAAGTATGGCGTGAATGGTGATGAATTGGACAGCATCCTCGATACGCTTTAAATGGTTAAGGCTCGGTAAGAGAAAGTATTACCGAGCCATGAATAATATTAGGTTCGCTTGTACAGCGGTAGCCACAGCGTGAGCCGCAACCCACCCAGCGGGCTATCGTCAGCCTTCACCCAGCCGCGGTGCTGTTGCATGGCGCTTTCGACAATCGCCAGACCCAGCCCGGTGCCGCCAGACTCGCGGTCGCGCGCCTCGTCGGTGCGATAGAACGGACGGAAGATCTGCTCGCGGTCTTCAGGGCTTACGCCCGGTCCGTCGTCATCGACCGTGATCGTAATACCGTCTTTATCCACCGAGAAGCCGACTTCAATCTTCGTATGTGAATAGCGCAGCGCATTACGAACTATATTTTCCAGCGCGCTTTCCAGCGCGTTTGGGTTGCCATAGAGCGGCCACGGCCCCGGCGGATAATTTACCGTTAACGACTTGCCCATCTGTTCGGCTTCAAAGGCGGCGTTATCCAGCACTTCGCCCCATAGCTGATTGGCTTTCATCGTTTCGCTGACCAGCGCGTTTTTCTGTTGGTTACGCGACATCACCAGCAGGTCATTGATCATGCTGTCCAGACGCTGCGCTTCGGTTTCAATACGCTCCAGCTCTTTGCTTTCGCCGCCACGACGACGCAGCAGCGCGGTACCCAGTTGCAGGCGCGTAAGGGGCGTTCGCAGCTCATGGGAGATGTCTGACAGCAAACGCTGCTGCGAGGTCATCATCCGTTCCAGCGCCGTCACCATCTGGTTAAAACTGGCGCCAGCGGCGAGGAACTCCTGCGGACCCGCCTCCAGCTCCGGATGCTGACGCAGGTTGCCTTGCGCCACTTCATCAGCCGCGTTTTTCAACTTACGCGCCGGTTTCGCCAGACTCCATGCCAGCCATAGCAAGAGCGGCGAACTGACCAGCATCGTGACAATGAGCAACAGAAGCGGGCGGTCAAACAGCAGATTAATAAAATCGGATTGCGAACTGCTGGCCGGTCGAATCAGGTAAAGCTGGTAATTATCCTCTCCGTCGCGAACGGAGAACGGCCCCACCATCTCTACGCGGCCATATTTTTTCTTCTGCGGATGATCGGCGTTATCCGCCTGACCAATGAAGTTACGAATGATCTGCATTTCGCTGCGTTCAGCGCCGATCACACGTCCTTCAGAGGTCACCAGTAATAACCGCTGTCCAGGCGGCGCCCACTTATCGATCGCGCGGAACAGGCGACGCCACCACATCAGGTCGTTGGGCGGATCGTTCGCAAGTTCAGCTTCTACATGTTGCTCTATCATCAATCCCTGGCGCTGTTCGCTGTCCAGCAGCTCGGTCATCTGGCGTGAATCGAGCTTGGGCAACATCAGTACCAGCATTAGCACCAGCGCCAGCGTCAACCAGAAGATGGCGAAGATGCGCGCGGTTAAACTTCCTATCATGAAGCGGAAACCATCAGATAGCCGCGACCACGCAATGTTTTAAACCACGGGTGACCGTCTTTGCGTTCCGGCAGTTTGCGGCGCAGGTTAGAAATATGCATATCAATGGCGCGATCGAACGGCGTCAGGCGCTTACCCAGCACTTCCTGACTTAAATGTTCACGGGAAACCACCTGGCCGAGGTGTTGCGCCAGCAAATAGAGCAGGGTGAACTCCGTACCGGTCAGCTCCAGCGTTTGGCCATCGAAACTGGCTTCCTGGCGGCCCGGATTAAGGCTTAGCGCATCAACTTCCAGCGTCGGCGAGCCGTTGTCGCTGCTCTGCTGCTGCTCGCTCCAGTGGGAACGGCGCAAAATAGCCCTGATGCGCGCTACCAGCTCGCGGTCGTTAAACGGTTTGGGCAAATAGTCGTCCGCGCCCAGCTCAAGGCCGAGAACGCGATCCAGCTCGCTGCCGCGCGCGGTCAGCATAATGACAGGCGTCTGGTGTGTCTGGCGAAGCGCTTTCAACGTATCGATACCGTTTTTCTTCGGCATCATGACGTCAAGCAAAAGTAAATCGATGCTGTCATCCAAAAGCTCAAGCGCCTGCTCGCCGTCGTGGGCCACCAGGACATTAAAACCTTCCATTTCGAGGAGCTCTTTTAACAGGGAAGTCAGCTCTCGGTCATCATCAACTAACAGGATTTTATTCATTGTTTACGTACCTCCGAGGCAGAAATTACGTCATCAGGCGTCGCTAATCCATGACTTTACGTTGTTTTACACCCCCTGACGCATGTTTGCAGCCCGAATCGTAAACTGTCTCTCGTTGAATCGCGACAGAAAAGATTTTGGGAGCAAGCGATGCGCAAAGTTACCGCTGCTGTTATGGCCTCAACGCTGGCATTCAGTTTTTTAAGCCACGCAGCTGAAGTTGTTACAAGCGATAACTGGCACCCCGGTGACGGGGCCACGCAGCGTAGCGCGCAAAATCATATGTTTGACGGCATAAGTTTAACCGAACATCAGCGTCAGCAGATGCGAGATCTTATGCAACAGGCAAGGCACGAACAGCCTCCTGTTAATGTTAGCGAAATGGAGACAATGCATCGGCTTGTCACCGCAGAAAAATTTGATGAAAGCGCTGTGCGCGCTCAGGCAGAAAAAATGGCGCAAGAGCAGGTTGCCCGCCAGGTCGAAATGGCCCGCGTGCGTAACCAGATGTATCGCCTGTTAACGCCGGAGCAGCAAGCGGTTTTGAATGAAAAGCATCAGCAACGAATGGAGCAACTGCGCGACGTGGCGCAATGGCAAAAAAGTTCATCGTTGAAATTATTGAGTAGTAGCAACTCACGTTCCCAGTAACAACCCTGTTTTCCTTGCCATAGACACCATCCCTGTCTTCCCCCACATGATGTGGGGGTTTTTTTTATCTCCAGTTTGTCATTCTGTTATTAGCTTACTGTTTTAAACCATCCGTTATACTACCGGCAGAAGATAGCGGGAGTATTTATGAATCAAACCTATGGACGGCTGGTTAGCCGGGCGGCTATCGCGGCAACAGCGATGGCATCAGCGTTACTTTTGATCAAAATTTTTGCGTGGTGGTATACGGGATCGGTGAGTATTCTGGCGGCGTTGGTGGACTCGCTGGTGGATATTGCCGCGTCATTGACGAATTTGTTGGTCGTGCGTTATTCGCTGCAACCCGCAGATGATGAACACACGTTTGGGCACGGTAAAGCGGAGTCGCTGGCGGCGCTGGCGCAAAGTATGTTTATTTCCGGTTCGGCGTTGTTTCTGTTTTTGACCAGTATCCAGAATCTGATTAAGCCGACGCCAATGAACGACCCCGGCGTGGGGATTGGCGTTACCGTCATCGCTCTGATATGCACTATTATACTGGTCACGTTTCAGCGCTGGGTGGTACGCAAGACCCAAAGTCAGGCGGTACGGGCGGATATGCTTCATTATCAGTCTGATGTTATGATGAACGGAGCGATTCTTATCGCGCTTGGATTATCCTGGTACGGTTGGCATCGTGCGGATGCCCTGTTTGCGTTAGGTATCGGCATCTATATTTTGTATAGCGCGTTGCGTATGGGGTATGAGGCGGTGCAGTCATTATTGGATCGCGCGCTGCCCGATGCGGAACGACAGGAAATTATTGATATCGTGACGTCATGGCCGGGAGTCAGCGGCGCGCACGATCTCCGCACGCGGCAGTCAGGGCCGACTCGCTTTATTCAGATTCATTTGGAAATGGAAGATAATCTGCCGCTCGTTCAGGCGCATTTTGTGGCTGACCAGGTAGAGCAGGCGATTTTGCGGCGTTTTCCGGGTTCAGATGTCATTATTCATCAGGATCCCTGTTCAGTCGTCCCTAGGGAAGGCAGGAAGTTCGAGCTTGTATAATTGATTGTTAAAAAGTGAGCCAGGCCAGCATTTTGTGTATAAATTACCGCCATTTGGCCTGACCTGAATCAATTCAGCAGGAAGGGATTGTTATACTATCTGTATATTCGTTGGATCGTTTCGAAGTGCGAAATCGGCTTCCGGCAATAGATTTCATTTTGCATTCCAAAGTTCAGAGGTAGTCATGATTAAGAAAATCGGTGTGTTGACAAGCGGCGGTGATGCGCCGGGCATGAACGCGGCAATCCGCGGTGTTGTGCGCGCAGCGTTGACGGAAGGGCTGGAAGTCATGGGCATTTATGACGGCTATCTGGGCCTGTATGAAGATCGTATGGTGCAGCTTGACCGTTACAGCGTATCTGACATGATCAACCGTGGCGGTACTTTCCTCGGTTCTGCCCGTTTCCCGGAATTCCGTGACGAAAATATTCGCGCTGTCGCGATCGAAAACCTGAAAAAACGCGGTATCGATGCGCTGGTAGTTATTGGCGGCGACGGTTCTTATATGGGTGCAAAACGTCTGACTGAAATGGGCTTCCCGTGCATCGGTCTGCCAGGCACTATCGATAACGACATCAAAGGCACCGACTACACTATCGGCTACTTCACTGCTCTCGGCACTGTAGTGGAAGCGATTGACCGTCTGCGTGACACCTCCTCTTCTCACCAGCGTATCTCTATCGTTGAGGTGATGGGCCGTTATTGCGGCGACCTGACGTTGGCGGCGGCTATTGCTGGCGGCTGTGAGTTTATCGTGGTGCCGGAAGTTGAATTTAATCGCGAAGATCTGGTGGCCGAAATCAAAGCCGGGATCGCGAAAGGGAAAAAACACGCTATCGTCGCTATTACTGAGCATATGTGCGATGTTGACGAGCTGGCGCACTTTATTGAAAAAGAAACGGGCCGTGAAACGCGTGCGACGGTGCTCGGCCACATTCAGCGCGGTGGTTCCCCGGTACCTTACGATCGCATTCTGGCTTCCCGTATGGGCGCGTATGCTATTGACCTGCTGCTGGAAGGCCATGGCGGTCGTTGTGTCGGTATCCAGAACGAGCAGCTTGTTCATCATGACATCATCGATGCGATTGAAAACATGAAGCGTCCGTTCAAAAGCGACTGGATGGAGTGCGCGAAAAAACTGTACTGATTGTTTTTGCGCGCCTGATGGCGCTACGCTTATCAGGCCTACAGGTTGCAGAAACGTGTAGGCCGGATTAGGCGTTAGCCGCCATCCGGCAATCCCTCAGATTTATTCCTCGAAGTTATAGCCAATCTTTTTTTATTCTTTAATGTTTGGATCTCTTTCTGGCACGCTTTGCTCATCACAACACAACATAAGCGAGTCGGGCGATGAAAAAGTGGGGCGTGGGGTTCACATTATTGCTGGCGTCAACCAGCATTCTGGCAAAGGATATTCAGTTACTTAACGTATCATACGATCCAACGCGTGAGCTGTACGAGCAGTACAACAAAGCGTTTAGCGCGCACTGGAAGCAGGAAACCGGCGACAACGTCGTGATCCGCCAATCGCACGGCGGTTCGGGTAAACAGGCGACTTCCGTTATTAACGGCATTGAAGCCGATGTCGTGACGCTGGCGCTGGCTTACGATGTGGACGCTATTGCGGAACGTGGTCGTATCGATAAAAACTGGATCAAGCGTCTGCCGGATAACTCAGCACCTTACACCTCCACCATCGTTTTCCTGGTCCGCAAAGGCAATCCAAAACAAATTCATGACTGGAACGATCTGATTAAACCCGGTGTGTCGGTGATTACGCCAAACCCGAAAAGCTCCGGCGGCGCCCGCTGGAACTATCTGGCGGCATGGGGCTACGCCCTGCACCACAACAATAACGATCAGGCCAAAGCGCAGGACTTTGTCAAAGCCCTGTTTAAAAACGTTGAAGTGCTGGACTCCGGCGCGCGTGGCTCAACCAATACTTTCGTTGAACGCGGTATCGGTGATGTGCTGATTGCCTGGGAAAACGAAGCGCTACTGGCGACGAATGAACTGGGTAAAGATAAATTTGAGATAGTGACCCCGAGTGAATCTATTCTCGCAGAGCCGACCGTGTCCGTGGTGGATAAAGTCGTTGAGAAGAAAGGGACGAATGCGGTGGCGGAAGCGTATCTGAAGTATCTCTACTCGCCGGAAGGGCAGGAGATAGCAGCGAAAAACTTCTACCGTCCGCGCGATGCTGACGTGGCGAAAAAATACGACGATGCGTTTCCGAAGCTGAAGCTGTTCACCATTGACGAGGTGTTTGGCGGCTGGGCGAAGGCGCAAAAAGATCACTTCGCTAATGGCGGTACGTTCGACCAAATCAGCAAACGCTAAACCGTTTATAAACCCGGTAACGTATTATGTTACCGGGTTTTTTCTTTGCCACAATTTTGCGTTACTCTTCCCCGTCTATGGGTCACAGGGAACGCATATCATGAAAAAAACAGGCTACTTTTTACTGGCGGTGATAGTGATTGTCGCCGCGGCGGGCGTCGGTTACTGGAAATTTTCCGGCAATCCTGATGCATTACGGGAAATCGTGCTTGAACAATGCCTGCCCGATCAGTTACAGCATCAAAACCCAGCGCCTTGCGCGGAAGTCAAACCTCGCGCCGGCTATGTCGTCTTTAAAGATCGTCACGGTCCGTTGCAATATTTATTGATGCCCACCTACCGTATCAACGGTACAGAAAGCCCGCTATTGCTGGAACCCGCTACGCCCAACTTTTTCTGGCTGGCCTGGCAGGCTCGCGGCTATATGAGTAAAAAATACGGGCATGATATTCCGGATAGCGCGGTCTCGCTGGCGATTAATTCGCGGCTTGGTCGTTCACAGGACCATTTGCATATCCATATTTCTTGCATCCGTCCTGACGTTCGGGAGCAACTGGATAACGATCTCACGCGCATCAGCACTCGCTGGCTTCCGCTGCCGGGCGACCTGATGGGGCATGAATACCTGGCGCGCCGGGTAACCGAGAGCGAACTGGCGCAGCGTAGTCCGTTTATGATGCTGGCGGAAGAGGTGCCGGAAGCGCGCGATCATATGGGACGCTATGCGCTGGCGGTGGTACGCCAAAGCGATGGCTCTTTTGTCCTGCTGGCGACCGAGCGTAATTTACTGACCTTCAATCGCGCATCGGCGGAAGAGATTCAGGACCATAGTTGCGCCATTTTGTCTTCCCGCTGATTTTCGTTACACCCCCCTGCTCATTATCTTATTGATTCTTATCCCGGTTTAAAACCGGGGTAAGATCGTGTCTATAAAAATATGTGAAACCGATCAAAAGATATAAAGGTATACCTTTATATCTTTTTATGGTTAGTTACACTCTCTTCATAGCCTCCATAGATTGTCTGGTGGATGGCTTATATAAAAACGTTTTTATTTCATGTAGTGACATCATTAATTGTTCACCAGATTTGCGCTGCTAAGCGTAAAGGAATATCAACATGAAACTTTCTATCGTGGAAAAAATCGGCTTCGGCGCGGGAGATATGGCGATAAACGTTGTGATTATCGCCATGCAGCTGCTCCTCGCCTATTTCTATACCGATATCTACGGCCTGAGCGCCGCTGATGTTGGCGTACTGTTTGTGGTTGTGCGGATGATTGATGCCATTATCGATCCGGCCATGGGGGTTCTGACCGATAAACTGAACACGCGCTGGGGGCGTTACCGCCCGTGGCTGCTGTGGTTTGCTATTCCTTTTGGTTTCGCCGTTTATTTGATGTTTATTACGCCTGATATGGCTTATATGGCCAAACTGGCATGGGCCTATGGCACCTATATTCTGATGACTCTGGTCTATACCGCGATCACCATTCCCTATATTTCGATGATTGGCGTGATTACCAGCGATCCCGTCGAACGGTTAAGCGCCAACGGTTATCGTTTTGTGATGACCAAGATTGCCGCTTTCCTGGTGACTATCGTCGTACCGATGCTTGCCGTCTGGCTGGGGCAGGGTAATAAGGCTTTGGGCTATCAGTTTTCGATGGGGCTGATGGGGGCGATGGGCGCCTTGCTGTTTATCTTCTGTTTTCTTACCACGCGTGAACGCAGCGAGCCGGAAATTACGTCGTTATCGGTGGGGAAACAGTTTAAATATCTGTTACGTAACGATCAGTGGATTATTCTCGGCGTTGTTATTCTGCTGCTGATGTGCGGTTATGTTATTCGCGGTTCCGTTGCCGCTTATTACGCCAAGTATTATCTGAACGGCGGAGATAGCCTGATTTCACCCTTCCTGACTACCGGCGTCGTTGCCTCTATTTTAGCGATGATCGCCACCACCTGGATAACCAAGTTCTGGGACAAAATTAAGATGTTCCGCTACACCCAGATTATTACCTTTATCCTGAGCGCGCTGATGTATTTCTCCGTCGGGCGTGAAAATCTTATCCTGGCGTTTACGTTTTATTTTCTCATTAATTTCTTCTGCGATATGCAGATGCCAGTGTTCTGGTCCTCTATCGCCGAAGCGGTGGATTACGGCGAAAAGAAAACCGGTCTGCGCGTTTCCGGGTTGGCGTTTGGCGGCATCCTCTTCTTCCAGAAGTTTGGGATGGGGATCGCGGGCGGGATACTCGGATTCCTGCTGAGCCACTTTGGCTATCAAGCCGATGTTGAACAGAGCGCACGTTCGCTCACCGGTATTGCGCTGATGATGACGCTCATTCCGGCTCTGTTCCACCTTGCGGTTGGGCTGCTTATGAAAAAGTATCTGATTAATAATGAATATTATCGAGATATTCAGCTTGCCCTGGCGCAGAAACAGGCATAAGGAGGCGCAAATGAAGGCCATGAATAAGGTTTGGGTTATCGGCGATGCCTCCGTTGATCTGGTGCCGGAAAAACAGAACAGCTATCTGAAATGCCCCGGCGGAGCGTCGGCGAACGTGGGGGTATGCGTTGCCAGGCTGGGCGGAGAGTGCGGTTTTATTGGCTGTCTTGGCGACGATGACGCCGGCCGCTTCCTGCGCCAGGTTTTCCAGGATAACGGTGTGGATGTCTCTTTTCTACGCATGGATCCGGCCCTGACCAGCGCGGTGCTGATCGTTAACCTGACGGCTGAAGGTGAGCGCAGCTTTACCTATCTGGTGCATCCGGGGGCCGATACCTACGTTTCGCCGCAGGACCTGCCGCCGTTCAGGCAGCACGAATGGTTTTACTTCAGCTCAATTGGCCTCACCGACAGCCCCGCCCGTGAGGCGTGCCTTGAGGGGGCGAGAAGAATGCGTGAAGCGGGTGGTTACGTACTGTTTGACGTCAATCTGCGCAGCAAAATGTGGGGGAATACTGATGAAATCCCTGAACTGATCGCCCGGTCCGCCGCGCTGGCTTCTATCTGCAAAGTCTCGGCAGATGAGCTGTGCCAGCTCAGCGGGGCCAGCCACTGGCAGGATGCGCGTTATTACCTGCGCGATCTGGGCTGTGACACCACGATCATTTCGCTGGGGGCTGATGGCGCGCTGTTGATTACCGCCGAGGGGGAATTCCATTTCCCCGCACCACGCGTCGATGTCGTCGATACCACCGGGGCAGGCGATGCTTTTGTCGGCGGCCTGCTGTTCACCCTTTCCCGCGCAAATTGCTGGGATCATGCCCTGCTGGCGGAAGCCATCAGCAATGCCAATGCCTGCGGCGCTATGGCGGTGACGGCAAAAGGCGCAATGACCGCTCTGCCGTTTCCCGACCAGCTAAACACTTTTCTTTCCAGCCATTCGCTGGCACAAGCCATGACCGTGAAATAAGGAGTCATCATGCACGTTGATCAAAACAAAATACTGGGATGCCTGGTGGGCGCCGCCGCCGCGGACGCGATGGGAGCCGCGACGGAAGTACGCACCCAGCAGCAAATAAAAGACTATTTTGGCGGCTGGGTGACGACCTTTCAAAAACCGCCAGCGGACACGTTTGGCCGCTGCAACGAAGCGGGGATGTGCACGGATGATTTTATTCAGGCGAAGTACATTATGGACGCGCTGCTGCGCCATCAACGCCAGGTCAGCGACGAGGCGATGCGCGAGGCTTTTCAGCAGTGGCTGGATTACCCGTACTACGCCAACTTTACCGGCCCGACGACGCGTGCGGCAATGAAGGCAATATTCAATGATAACCGCGCCTCTTTACAGGGTGAGCTGGAAGGCGAGAAACAGTCGGTACAGATTATTAATAAGGGTAACGCGGAGGCAACGAACGGCGCCGCCATGAAGATTTGGCCAGCGGCGGTGCTGCACCCGGGTGATATTGACGCGGCGATTGACTGCGCGCTGCAGATTTGCCGTTTTACGCATAATAACGTGCTGGCGATGTCCGGCGCAGCGGCGATGGCGGCGGCAACCAGCGAGGCGTTAAGAGCGCAGACCAACGCAGACAGCATTATTGCCGCCGGTATTTACGGTGCGCAAAGGGGCTATCTGCTGGCGCAGGAGCAAGGGGCGATGATGGTCGCCGGGCCTTCCGTTGCCCGACGCATTGAACTGGCCGTGGATATCGGTAAACGTCATCGCCATTGGGAAACGGCGGTGGTGGAACTTGCTGATATTATTGGCTCCGGGCTGCACGTGAGTGAAGCGGTGCCGGCGGCCTTTGGCCTGTTCGCGTGTTGTCCGAATTCTGCCGTAGATGCTATTATCTCCGGCGTTAATATCGGCAATGATACTGATACTGTCGCCACCATGGTCGGGGCGATTTCCGGCGCATTCCATGGCGTGGAGGCTTTTCCCGCCGATTATTTAACGACTTTGGATCGTATGAATCATTTCGATTTGGCAGAACTGGCCAGGCAAATCGCAGGGTAGCGACTTCACCCTGCCGGGGACGGTAAAACGTCCCCTGCTGGCGAAGACGTGAGGTGCGCAGCTTGCAGGTTGATAAAACGAGCTTTACTCCGCTTTATAAGCAACTATTTTTTATCATCTGTCAGCAGATCCAAAATGGATCCCTGCCTTTAGGCAGCCAGCTGCCGACGCAAAAAGAGATTGCCAGAGCCTACAACGTCTCGCTGATTGTGGTTAAACAGGCCTGGAGCGAATTAATCAATGCGGGTATTATTTCCTCCCAGCGCGGGAGTGGTTCGGTGGTGTGCTCGGTACCGGAAGGCGTGAGCTACGGGCACACGTTTCGCGGTATTACCCGCGATCTCCAGGACGCCAGCGTGGCGATTGAGAACCGTATTCTGGAAATCGCGCCGCGCCGCGCGCGCGACGCTCAGGCAGACGGCTTGAGCCTGCCCGCACAGCATCACTATCTCTATATTTCGCGTATTCGTTGCCTGAATAACCGTCCGTTTAACCATGAAAAGATCTATCTCGATCTTAGCTTCTTTCCCGATCTGCAACTTACACCGCAGGCGCTGGAGCATACGTCGCTTTATTCGTTATTAAACGTCACAAGCGACTCGGCGATAGAAAAAGTTGAGGCGATTTTACCTTCCGCTGACCTGTGCGAAAAATTGCAAATCGCCGCCAATAAACCGCTGTTATCCGTCGCCAGACAGACGTTTCAGGCCGGGAAGGACAGCCCTTTTGAGTATTGCCGCTATTACGTGCTGTCTGAATACTTTGGTGAAATTCATTATCACTGATCTGTCCGCTTAATCCTGCGATAACCCCACTATATCTGGCGTTTACCTGCCTGACTGTCCGTCGTATTCTTGCTGAAAAAATCGTCAGGAGACAGGTATGTCGCTTTGGTTGCCCCATCCTCTGTTCCTCCCTTCCATCATGGTTGGCATTACTATCCTTCTGTGGGCGACTTCGCTACTGCCGGAGTTTATGACCGCACTGCTATTTTTTGCTGTGGCGATGATCGCCAAAATCGCGCCGCCGGAGGTTATCTTCGGCGGCTTTGCTTCATCGGCCTTCTGGCTGGTGTTCAGCGGCTTTGTGCTGGGGATCGCGATTCGCAAAACCGGGCTGGCGGACAGGGCGGCGCGGGTGCTTTCGTCGCGGCTCACCGACTCATGGCCGCTGATGGTTGGCAGCGTGGTGCTGCTCAGCTATGCCCTGGCCTTTGTTATGCCTTCAAATATGGGGCGCATTGCGCTGCTGATGCCGATTGTGGCGGCCATGGCGAAACGCGCGGGGATTGAGGATGGCACACGCGGTTGGTATGGGCTGGCGCTGGCGGTGGGATTCGGTACTTTCCAGCTGTCGGCCACCATTTTGCCTGCTAACGTCCCGAATCTGGTGATGAGCGGCGCGGCGGAAGGTTCATACGGCATCCATCTGAATTATGTACCTTATTTACTTCTGCATACGCCGGTGCTCGGTTGGCTAAAAGGGGCGGTACTGATTGCGCTGATATGCTGGCTGTTTCCCGGTAAACCGCATCCGCCGCGCGACATGACGCCGCTGCCGCCGATGAGCCATGATGAGAAGCGCCTGGCATGGCTGCTGGCGGTGGTGTTGACGCTCTGGGTGACTGAAAGCTGGCACGGCGTGGGGCCAGCCTGGACGGGGCTGGCGGCGGCGGTGATAACGCTTCTGCCGCGCGTTGGTTTTATCAACGGCGACGAGTTTTCCAGCGGCGTGAATATCCGTACCTGTATTTACGTCGCCGGGATTCTGGGGCTGGCGATCACCGTCACTCACACGGGTATTGGCAGCGTCGTGGGAAATGCGCTGCTGCATATTATGCCGCTGGATAAAGAGAGTCCGTTTACCAGCTTCCTCGCGCTGACCGGAATTACCAGCGCGCTGAACTTTATTATGACCGCTAATGGCGTACCGGCGCTGTATACCACCTTCGCGCAGAGCTTTTCCGATGCTACCGGTTTTCCACTATTGAGCGCGATCATGATTCAAGTACTGGGGTATTCCACGCCGCTGCTGCCGTATCAGGCGTCACCGATTGTGGTGGCGATGGGACTAGGGAAAGTTCCTGCGCGGGCGGGAATGCTGTTATGTATCGCGCTAGCGGTGGTGAGCTATTTGATTCTGCTGCCGCTGGACTACCTGTGGTATCAGGCGTTGGGGAAACTGTAGCCTGTTCCGCTTGGGGATTTTCCCGGAGGCGGTGCTACGCACCTGTCCGGGCTACCAGGCGATAACCCCGGTTGCGAAGCGCGACCGGGGAAAGACCCGCTAAAGCGAATTACGCTTTTTTAGCAGCTTCTGCTGCTTTCACGATCACGGCGAAGGCGTCAGCTTTCAGAGAAGCGCCGCCTACCAGCGCGCCGTCGATGTCCGGCTGCGCGAACAGTTCGGCTGCGTTGGAGGCATTAACAGAACCGCCGTACTGGATAATAACCTGTTCAGCGATTTTCGCGTCAGCTTTAGCAATGTGGTCACGGATGAATTTGTGCACTGCCTGCGCCTGCGCAGGAGTTGCAGATTTACCGGTACCGATCGCCCATACGGGTTCGTAAGCGATAACCGCGCCTTCAAAGGCTGCCGCGCCCTGCGTTTTCAGTACCGCGTCGATCTGGCGTGCGCACACTTCTTCTGTTTTGCCCGCTTCGTTTTCCGCTTCGGTTTCACCGATGCACAGTACCGGCGTCAGACCTTGTTCTTTCAGTACGGCGAATTTTTTGGCGATCAGCTCGTCAGATTCTTTGTGATAAGTACGACGCTCGGAGTGGCCGATAATAATGTACTGCGCGCCGATATCCTTCAGCATTTCAGCCGAAGTTTCACCGGTGAATGCGCCAGACAGATTCAGATCAACGTTCTGCGCGCCCAGCATAATGTGGCTACCGGCAGCAGCGCGTTTCGCCAGATCGATATACATTTCCGGCGGAGCGATTGCCACGTCGCAGCCTGCTACGCCCGTCAGTTCTTTACGCAGGTTAGCCACCAGTTCGTTTACCATGTGGCGGCTGCCGTTCAGTTTCCAGTTACCCATCACTAAAGGATGTCGCATTTCATTTCTCCACGCTTAGTCAGCGAATTAAGGAAGATGGCCGCTCGTCAGAGCAGCATGGTCTGTGAAACAGTATAGAGATTCATCCCCGGAAAGGCTTTGCTTTTTGTCATCAATTCGCCCCTTCCAGATTTTCAGATAACGCCAGCTTAATCGGTTCAACCGCGAAGGTCAGCCCCTTTTCGCCGTTATCTGCGACAACATAACGTACCGCGCCTTCGGTCTCGGCGTAATAGTGTTTACCTTTACCGGCGATAAGCATCTTTTGCAGTTTTTTCTGGCTTTGCTCTTTTGTCAGCAACGGGGCGACAGTGCGAATAATGGCGGCCATATATTCCAGCGCTTTCGCTTTCGCCGCTTTCTGTTCCGGCCCCTGAATGGGCAGCCAGGTAATCTGCATACTTTTCACTTTGAGCGTACCGCGCTCCAGCGCCGTGGAGGCATACAGATTTTCGTTAATCTTACTGGCGGCGCGGGTCAGATTCGCCTTATCGCGGCTATTCTCAATGGCGCGAAATTCATTGAGCGGCAGATCGGGATTCTGGCGGTTAAAGTTCTCACGAAACTGGCTAATAGAAAGATCAAAGGTTGGCGAGCCCGCCAGCAGATAGGGCGCTGTCGTGGTCGATGAAGAGAGCTGCGCGTGCGCCGTTATGCTGGCGGTGAGAGCAGAAAACAACAGTAAAAACAGAGTACATCCTGGCTTCATCAATCTTACCTTTCGTTAGGACTGCTCACGATTAAAACGATAACTGTCGGGCTTGTCAAAAGGGTAAACTGTAGCGGAAGGCAAAATATAAGGAACTTACATGACCATACAGCAATGGTTATTCTCATTTAAAGGGCGTATCGGACGCCGTGATTTCTGGATTTGGATCGGCCTCTGGTTTGCCGGGATGCTGGCGCTATTTTCGCTGGCGGGGAAAAATCTGCTTGATATCCAAACGGCGGCATTTTGCCTGGTGTGCCTGCTGTGGCCGACCGCCGCCGTCATGGTCAAACGTCTGCATGACCGGGGACGCTCCGGCGCGTGGGCGTTGCTGATGATTCTGGCGTGGATGCTGCTGGCCGGAAACTGGGTGATGCTGCCGGGGATGTGGCAGTGGGTCGTCGGGCGATTTATTCCGACGCTGATCCTGGTGATGATGCTTATCGATCTGGGCGCATTTGTCGGTGTTCAGGGGGAAAATAAGTTTGGGAAAGCGACACAGGACGTGAAGTTTAAAGCAGAACCGTAAACGGGCGGTAAACCGTAATTTGCCCGGTGGCGCTGACGCTTACCGGGCCCACAGATTGGTGATGATTTGCAGGAGGCCGGATAAGCCCCAGCCGCTATTCGGTAAAACATCACCAGTAATGTTCAGCCGTCATCTGCCCCGGTCGGCGGCGCAGATGTTTAGTCATCTGTCGGGTCTCTTTCAGCAGTTGCTGCGTATCGCGCACCATCTGCGGGTTCCCGCACAGCATGACGTGGCTGGTCTCTTTATCCATCGGTAATCCAACGGCTTTTTCCAGCTCGCCGTTTTCAATGAGCGCTGGCACGCGTCCGGTAAGCGAGCCTGGCACGCTCTCCCGGCTGACCACCGTTTGGATGCGCAGCTTGCCTTCATAACGCTGTTGCAGTTCCAGCATTAGCGGCAGATAGCTTAAATCGGCGGCGAAGCGTGCGGCGTGGACCAAGACCAGATTTTTAAAGCGCGCGACATCCTGCCCATATTGCAGAATAGACAAATACGGGCCAATAGCGGTTCCGGTCGCCAGCATCCATAGCGTCTCGCAGTCAGGCACTTCATCCAGTACAAAGAAACCCGACGCGTCGCTGACCACTTGCACCTCATCGCCAGGTTTTAGCGCTGCCAGCCGCGGGCTGAGCTTTCCTTGCGGCACCGTCACCAGATAAAACTCTAAATTCGGATTGTCAGGCGCATTGACATAGGAATACGCGCGCTGAACGCGCTCGCCATCGATCTCCAGTCCGAGTTTGGTAAATTGGCCTGCAGTAAAAGGATTAATGGGGGCGTGAACGGTCAGGCTGAACAGTGCGTCAGTCCAGTTTTGCACCTTAGTGACTTTACCTGTTACCCAATCGGCCATGGTTTTCTCCTGTTCTGAATCGCTAACCTTATCTTCGTTCGTCAGGAGAAAGATTTCCAGCCCCGCGAGGCTGGAAGGCTCTAACTAACAAATGCGCTAGAGGATATGCGCCTGTACATCCGGATCTTTACGATCAAGATAATGGATCGACTGAATACGGCGGATGGTGCGTGATTTGCCGCGGATCAGCAGTGTTTCCGTCGTGGCAATATGGCCTTTCCGGCTAATTCCTTCCAGCAGATCGCCTTTCGTGATGCCGGTCGCGGAGAAAATAACGTTATCGCTACGCGCCATGTCGCCCAGGCATAACGCCTTGCCCGCTTCAATGCCCATTGCTTTGCAGCGCGCCAGTTCCTGTTCGCCAATGCGGCGGTTTTCTTCGCTGTCGCCTTTCACGTCATGGCGCGCCAGCAGACGCCCCTGCATATCGCCGTCCAGCGCGCGGATCACCGCTGCGGATACCACGCCTTCTGGTGCGCCGCCAATCCCGTACAGCACGTCGACTTCGCTATCCGGCATACAGGTCAGAATGGAGGCCGCGACGTCGCCGTCAGGAATGGCAAACACGCGTACGCCCAGTTTGGCCATCTCTGCGATGACCTCGTCATGACGCGGTTTTGCCAGAATGGTCACGGTCAGATCGCCAAGCGGTTTACCCAGCGCATCCGCGATGTTGCGCAGGTTATCCGCCAGCGGCAGATTGAGATCGATCGCCCCTTTGGCGCCCGGACCGACAATCAGTTTTTCCATATACATATCGGGCGCATTCAGGAAGCAGCCTTTATCGCCGACCGCCAGCACCGCCAGCGCGTTCGCCTGACCCATCGCCGTCATGCGCGTGCCCTCAATCGGATCGACGGCGATATCTACCGCATCGCCGTGGCCGGTACCGACTTTCTCGCCGATATAGAGCATCGGGGCTTCGTCGATTTCGCCTTCGCCAATCACGATGGTGCCGTCAATGTTGACCTGGTTGAGCATGATACGCATGGCGTTGACCGCCGCGCCGTCCGCGGTATTTTTATCGCCGCGTCCCAGCCATTTGTAGCCAGCCAGCGCCGCCGCTTCGGTCACACGGGAAAATTCGATGGCAAGTTCTCGTCTCATAACAAACTCGTAGCAAAAAGGAGTGGCGCGCAGTGTAGCACAGGGGAAGGAGGGAATAATTGATGTGTGTGCGGAGTTGCCCCCGCACAAAGATTTTGCCGGATGGCGACCTTACTTGTCGTGATCTTCCCACGCCATTGCGCGTTTAACCGCTTTCTTCCAGCCGCTGTAACGGTAGTTACGCTCGGTGGTTTCAATGCCGGGGCGGAATTCTCGCTCGATGACGGCTTTTTCCTGCAGCTCGTCCAGGTTCTGCCAGTAACCGACGGCCAGACCAGCCAGATAGGCGGCGCCCAGCGCGGTCACTTCGCGCACTTCCGGGCGTTCCACCCGCGTGCCGAGAATATCTGACTGGAACTGCATCAGGAAGTTGTTGGCCACTGCGCCGCCGTCCACACGCAGAGCGTGCAGGCGGATGCCGGAGTCGGCCTGCATCGCTTCCAGTACGTCGCGGGTCTGGTAAGCGATGGATTCGAGCGTCGCGCGGATAATGTGATTAGAGTTCACGCCGCGAGTCAGGCCAAAAATGGCGCCGCGGGCATACGGGTCCCAGTACGGCGCGCCCAGACCGGTGAAGGCCGGAACCACGTAGACACCGTTGGTATCTTTCACTTTCGTGGCGAAATATTCGGAGTCGAACGCGTCGCTGATGAGCTTCATTTCATCACGCAGCCATTGAATGGACGCTCCCGCCATAAACACCGCGCCTTCCAGCGCATAGTTGACTTCGCCGCTTGGGCCGCAGGCGATGGTGGTCAGCAGGCCGTTTTCCGATTTTACCGCTTTCTCGCCGGTGTTCATCAGCATAAAGCAGCCGGTGCCGTAGGTATTCTTTGCCATTCCTTCCTTTACGCACAGTTGACCGAATAGCGCGGCCTGCTGATCCCCGGCAATCCCGGCGATAGGAATACGTGTACCGCCTTTACCGCCAATATTGGTCTGGCCGTAGACTTCGGAGGATTTACGTACCTGGGGCAGCATCGCGCGTGGGATATCCAGCACGTCCAGCATTTTATCGTCCCAGTCCAAATCATGGATGTTGAACAGCATGGTTCGTGAGGCGTTGGTGTAATCCGTAACGTGGACGCGGCCCTGCGTCATCTTCCAGATAAGCCAGGTATCCACCGTACCGAACAGCAGCTCGCCACGCTTCGCGCGTTCGCGCGAACCTTCCACATGGTCAAGGATCCATTTCACTTTAGTGCCAGAGAAGTACGGGTCGACGACCAGACCGGTATTGTCGCGGATGTAATCTTCCAGGCCGTCGCGTTTAAGCTGTTCGCAAATATCGGCGGTACGACGGCACTGCCAGACAATAGCGTTGTATATCGGTTTGCCGGTTTCACGTTCCCAGACGATCGCGGTTTCACGTTGGTTGGTGATACCGATAGCGGCAATCTGATCGGAACTGATATCGGCCTTAGCCAGTACTTCTACCAGCGTTGAGCTTTGGGACGCCCAAATTTCCATCGGGTCGTGTTCTACCCAGCCTGGCTTAGGATAAATTTGCTCAAATTCACGCTGTGATACGCTGACGATATTCGCGTCATGATCCATAACGACCGCGCGGGAGCTGGTGGTACCCTGGTCAAGCGCAACGATATATTTTTTTTCAGTCATAATTTTGTCCCGTAATCAGATTACAGCGAAGCATTTTGTTGTGTGGTCGCGGTGGAGTCCTTCTCTTCCACGACGCAGGTATCGCACGGCAAATGACGGCCAATAAATTTGCGATAAGCAAACGCGCCCAGAATGGCGCCGACGATGGGGCCAAACAGCGGCACCAGGAAGTAAGGAATGTCTCTACCGCCGGTAAACGCAATTTCACCCCAGCCGGCAAGCCCGGCGAACATTTTGGGGCCAAAGTCACGCGCCGGATTCATCGCAAACCCGGTCAACGGCCCCATAGAGGCACCGATAACGGCGATCAGTAAACCAATGAGCAGTGGCGCAAGCGGACCGCGAGGTACGCCGTTGCCGTCGTCGGTCAGCGCCAGAATCAGCCCCATCAGAATAGCGGTAATCACCATTTCAACCGCGAAGGCCTGCACAAAATTGATATGAGGATTCGGGTAAGTTGAGAAAATGCCTGCGAGATCGAGACTTTCAACGCTGCCACGGACGATATGGTGGGTTTGTTCGAAGTCCACAAAAAGATTGTAATAAAGCCCGTAAACTAACGCCGCTGCGCAAAAGGCGCCGGCAACTTGAGAAATAATAAAAGGAACAACTTTACGTTTGTCGAAACAGGCAAATAGCCAGAGTGCGATGGTCACTGCCGGGTTCAGGTGTGCGCCAGAAACACCTGCCGTCAGGTAGATAGCCATCGCTACCCCCAGACCCCAGATGACGCTGATTTCCCACTGTCCAAAAGTAGCTCCGGCAACTTTAAGCGCAGCGACACAACCCACACCGAAAAAAATCAACAACCCGGTACCGAGGAATTCAGCAATGCACTGGCCTTTTAAGGTTGATGTTTGACTCATAATCGGATCCTGAAGAGTATGTAATGATTATTGGTATGCGAGGAGGTCATGGACATCCACGATGCCCTGTAGGCACACTGTTAATTTATCGTTAACGAGCAAAAACGAGAAATATCGAAATCAAAATGTGTGTACTGCGTCAATAAAATGAGCGTTATCGCGCCATGAGGCGCATTTTGAGACAGCAGAAGAGAGTGAATTGAATCATTTCATTAACCAATATGTTAACACTTTTAAGTTATTGAATGAATGTTACCAGGAGATGGATGAAAATTGCTGCAAACCGCGATCTACGCGGTATGTCGCTGGACAGCGAGAGCGGGGCTTCATACAATCGACACTATATATTGTGCGCGTTTACGTGAAGCGTCGCCTTGCAATTCAGGAGAGGTAAGATCATGTCTTTAGAAGTGTTTGAGAAACTGGAAGCAAAAGTACAGCAGGCGATTGACACCATCACCCTGTTACAGATGGAAATTGAAGAGCTGAAAGAAAAGAACAACAGCCTGACGCAGGAAGTGCAGTCTGCACAGCATCAACGTGAAGAACTCGAGCGTGAAAATAATTCTCTGAAGGAACAGCAGAGCGGCTGGCAGGAACGTTTGCAGGCGCTGCTTGGTCGTATGGAAGAAGTCTAATCCTCGTCATATTTCACGTTATGGCGGCGTTGGCTGCGTGCGTTCACCCCAGTCACATAGTGGCCTATGCTCCTGGGGATTCACTTACTTGCCGCCTTGCCCTGACGCGAAATCTATAGAGGATTTAGAATGCGGATACCGGTGGGCCGGATAAGGCGTAAGCCGACATCCGGCAATCAGCGACAACGCATAAAAAAGGCGCCTTACGGCGCCTTTTTTGATCACTCGATATCAAGCGGGTCTTCGGAAAGGATAATCCCGGTGTTGTCGGCATAGAGATGATCGCCGGAGAAGAACGTCACGCCGCCGAAATTGACGCGCACATCGCTTTCCCCAATGCCTTCACCTGCGGCGCCAACCGGAATGGCGGCGATCGCCTGAATGCCGATATCCAGCTCTTCCAGATCGTCCACCTGACGCACCGCGCCATAGATAACCAGCCCTTCCCATTCATTTTGCGTGGCCAGACGCGCCAGCTCCGCATCGACTAATGCACGGCGGACAGAACCGCCGCCATCGACCAGCAGAACCCGACCACGGCCATTTTGTTCGAGCAGATCGTACAGCAACCCGTTGTCCTCGAAACATTTTACCGTGATGATTTGTCCGCCAAACGACGACCGCCCTCCAAAATTAGAGAACAGCGGTTCCACGACGTTGACATCTTCCTGATAGATGTCACAAAGCTCGGAAGTATCGTATTTCATAGGCTTAACGTTCAGTTGCTGCGAGAATTTTTAGTATATCGCGCTAAGTATACTGTTGGCAAAATCATCAATTGTTAATTGATATTTGTCAGTTAAACGGCCCACTGACTTAAGAGTATCCCAATCACAAATAACAGGTTGGTTAACAACGCGCCTTTAACGGTACGTTCAAGCATCGGGCGCATTGCCGCAGGCTCCCTTTCGCGCATTACGTAGCGCGCTTGTTTAATGAGCAATGGCGCGGCCAGAATAAACAACCATCCCCACGGACTGTGTAGCGAGAGCAGATTAAACAGCGCCAGACAGAGCAGCGCGCCTAGCAACAGGCAGGCGTGATAACGACGCGCGTTGACATCGCCCAGTCGTACTACAAGGGTGTTTTTGCCGTTCTCTCTGTCGCTATTAATATCGCGCAGGTTATTAATATTCAGCACCGCCGTCGCCAGTAAACCGCAGGCGGTGGCCGGGAGAATCAGCGCCGGAATCAGCGTATGCGCCTGGAGATACCAGCTCCCCATGACACTTAGCCAGCCAAAGAATACCAGGACAGAGATATCACCCAGCCCGATATAGCCGTAGGGCCGATTACCCACGGTGTAGGTGATGGCGGCGATAATCGACAGCCCGCCCAAAATCAGGAAGCCGATAAAATCGGTTAACGTATGGCACGCGACCGCCACCAGCGCCAGTCCGGAGATACAGATCAGCACGACGGTAATGATTAACGCCCGCTTCATCTCCTGCCGGGTGATGACGCCTTTTTGCATCCCCCGCAGCGGCCCGATGCGATCCGGTTTATCGCTGCCTTTGACAGCGTCGCCATAATCGTTGGCGAGGTTGGATAAAATTTGCAGCAGCCCGGCGGTGATAAGGGCCAGCAGCGCGACCAGAGGATCGAAATAGCCTTGCCACCATGCCAGGGCCGTACCGACGATAATCGCCGCGAAGGCGAGGGGTAAGGTTTTGGGTCGTAAGCTTTCCAGCCAGGCCTGGGTGCGGCTAATTTGTTGTTGTTCAGTCATATTTAGCGCCAATAAAAATGGGGCTTTTCAGCCCCATCAACAGTGATGAAAATGCATTGGACGCGATTATAAGATAAAACGGCTTAGATCTTCATCTGCGACCAGCGCATCCAGATGTTTGCTCACATATTCCGCATCAATTGTGATGTTTTGGCCGTGCAGATCGCTGGCGTTATAGGAAATTTCTTCCATCAGACGCTCCAGTACGGTATGCAGACGGCGCGCGCCGATGTTTTCGGTGGTTTCGTTAACCTGCCAGGCGGCTTCGGCAATACGTTTAATACCGGAATCGGTGAACTCGATATTGACGCCTTCAGTTGCCATCAGCGCTTTATACTGCACGGTGACGGAGGCGTTTGGCTCGGTCAAAATGCGTTCGAAATCGCTGGTGGTCAGCGCCTGAAGTTCAACGCGAATCGGCAGACGGCCCTGCAGTTCCGGGATCAGATCAGACGGCTTCGCCACCTGAAACGCGCCAGAGGCGATAAACAGAATATGATCCGTTTTGACCATCCCGTGTTTGGTCGAAACCGTGCAGCCTTCTACCAGCGGCAGTAAGTCGCGCTGTACGCCTTCGCGTGAAACATCCGGGCCGGAGGTTTCGCCACGCTTACAAATTTTGTCAATTTCATCGATAAACACGATGCCGTGCTGTTCAACCGCGTCGATAGCGTCCTGTTTCAGCTCTTCCGGGTTGACCAGCTTAGCAGCCTCTTCTTCAACCAACAGTTTCATCGCGTCTTTAATTTTCAGCTTACGCGGTTTCTGTTTCTGACCGCCCAGGTTCTGGAACATAGACTGCAACTGGCTGGTCATCTCTTCCATGCCCGGAGGCGCCATAATCTCTACGCCCATCGGCGCGGCGGCGAGGTTAATCTCGATCTCTTTATCGTCGAGCTGGCCTTCGCGCAGTTTTTTGCGGAACGTTTGGCGGGCGGCAGAAGGCTCCTGCTGCTGTTCGGCCTGGCCCCAGTTATTTTTTGCGGGTGGGATCAGTACGTCGAGAATACGTTCTTCCGCCAACTCTTCCGCACGATAGCGGTTTTTCTCGATAGCCTGTACGCGAACCATTTTCACAGCGGCATCGGTCAGATCGCGGATGATAGAGTCCACTTCTTTCCCGACATAGCCCACTTCGGTGAATTTGGTGGCTTCGACTTTAATGAACGGCGCGTTGGCGAGTTTTGCCAGACGACGGGCGATTTCGGTTTTACCGACGCCGGTCGGGCCAATCATCAGAATATTTTTCGGCGTTACTTCGTGGCGCAGCTCTTCATCAAGCTGCATACGACGCCAGCGGTTACGCAATGCAATCGCCACGGAACGCTTTGCGTTATCCTGGCCGATAATGTGTTTGTTCAGTTCGCTGACAATTTCGCGTGGGGTCATTTCAGACATGAGAGGTCCTTACGCTTTGGCGGTCAATTCTTCAATGGTGTGGAAATGGTTGGTGTAAATGCAGATATCGCCTGCAATATCCAACGCCTTTTCAGCAATTTCGCGCGCGCCGAGCTCGGTATTTTCCAACAGAGCGCGAGCGGCAGCCTGGGCATAAGGACCGCCGGAGCCGATAGCAATTAAATCGTTTTCAGGTTGCACGACATCGCCGTTACCCGTGATGATGAGCGAGGCGGTTTCATCCGCGACGGCCAGCAACGCTTCCAGTTTGCGTAGCATACGGTCGGTACGCCAGTCTTTCGCCAGTTCAACGGCGGCTTTGACCAGGTGCCCCTGATGCATTTCCAGTTTACGTTCAAACAGCTCGAACAGCGTGAATGCATCCGCAGTACCGCCCGCAAAGCCCGCAATGACCTTGTCGTTGTAGAGGCGGCGGACTTTCTTCACGTTGCCTTTCATTACTGTGTTACCCAGTGTGGCCTGACCATCACCGGCGATTACCACGTGGCCGTTACGGCGTACGCTTACTATTGTTGTCACGAGCAGACCCCTTGGTTACTAATGCTGAATTGCGGCCCCGTACGACGTACGGGGCATAATGCAAGTATAGATGGGGGAGATTTTGAGGGTTTCAACCCCCGGTGGCGAGTCGAATGCAGTTTGTATGGCCCGCCATCTTCAGACGGTTAATGGTGCTGTCGGCATTTTCTTTACCTTTCACCGGCCCGATAACCACGCGATTCCAGCCGTTATTGGTGGTAATTTTGGAGTCAAAGCCTTCAAACGCCAGCTGAGCGCGGACGCTTTCTGCCTGCTCGGCGCCTTTGAATGAACCACATTGCACCATCCAGCGACGTTCATCTTTTTTCTCTGCTGTCGCCTTCGGCGCTTCAGGCGCGCGCGTAATGGGCGCGGCTTTTGGCGCTGCCGCGCTGGTATGCGCCGGCGTTTGCAGCAAATCCTGATAAGGTTGCTGCGAGGCCGTCTGCTTCGGCGGCTGACTTTGGCGCGCGGGTTGCGCCGGGGCGGACTGTACCGTGCGCGTTTGCGGCTGCTCGTTTACCCGCGGCTGCGTACGTGGTTGCTGAACAGGCTGCGTTTGAGCCCACTGCTGCTGCTGCTGCGCCTGACGCTGGCGCTGTAGCGTTTGCTGGCGTTGTTCTGGCGTCTGCTCGTTCCACGGCACTTCGTTAAGTTGCGTTGGCTGCTGACGCATATCCGCCTGCATCTGCTCCAGGAGTTGACGCTGTTCGCTGGTGAGCTGATTCGGATTCATGACTTCGCCGCCGGCGGACGGTTCCGTTGGCGTACGCACGCCCGGCTGGCGACTTTCCAGCTCTTTGATGTAACGCCAGCGCTCTTCCGGTTTTGGCGGAAGCCCATTGCCGGTGACTTTCTGGTTTTGTAGCGTTTCGGACTCTTCTTTCTTATGGTGAGTAATGAAGTACAGACCGCCGATAAAGGTCACAAGGACGGCTGCCGCAATCGCGACCATTGCCGGCGAGACGGCAGGCATGTTGCTTTGCTTCTTCCGTGAGCTCCGTGAGGTGCTCTTTTTGCGCCGCGAAGGAGCCGGTTGGCCGCGACGTACATAATCTCGTTGTGCCACTATCGTTTCGCTGTATTTATTCGTTCGTCAGCCCGTCATGTTACTGAAGCGGCGGGCCTTTGACCAGACAGGTGAGTCTTAAAGCTATTTACTTTAGGGTAAAGCGCGCGTAGAACCGCGAATAATCAGCTCGCAATCCATTAAACGCGAGCCGCTGCTCACATTTTGCCCCTGCATCTGATCGAGCAACAGCAGCATCGCCTCGCGACCAATGTCAAAACGCGGCTGCGCCACGGTTGTCAACGGAGGGTCGCAAAACTCGGCCAGCGCGATATTGTCAAAGCCGATAATCGACAGATCGTCAGGCACTTTCAGACCCTGGCGCTTGGCCCAGGAGAGGGCGCCCAGCGCCATTACGTCGCTATGACAAAAGACGGCGGTAGGCGGCAACGGTTGCTCAAGCAACTGCTTTAATGCGTTTGCCCCGGCTTCAAAGGTAAAGTCGCCACGGGCGATGTAATGCGGATCGACCACAATGCCACTGCGTCTTAATGCCTGTACGTAACCTTGTAAGCGATAGTGACAGAGCGGCATATCTTCCGGCCCCGCAATACAACCAATCCGCTTGTGGCCCAAATCCAACAGGTAATTCATGGCATTGAACGCGGCGGTCAGGTTATCGATATGTACCGTCGGCAGTTCAAGCTCCGGCGCGAACTCATTCGACATCACCATCGGAGGCAAATTGCGCTGCTCCTCAACGCTGGCGTCAAAGGGCAGTCGGGAACTGAGAAGTACCATGCCGTCGATCTGTTTGGTGATGATGAGATTAAGAAAGGTTTTTTCTTTCTGGTTTTGATGGGCGCAATCGCCAATCAGCACCAGATACCCCTGTTCTGCCGCGGTCACTTCGATACCGCGGATAATTTCACTGAAGAAGGGATCGCAAATATCCGGGACAATCACCAGAATCGTACGGGATTCATTGCGTTTTACATTTCGCCCCATCGACTGCGGGAAATAACCCACTTCAAGCGCGGCCTGTTCAACCCGGCTACGGGTCGACTGGGAGACTTTATCGGGGTTCATTAACGCGCGGGATACGGTTGCTGTAGAGACTTTCGCCTTCAACGCAACATCCTTCATCGTAGCGGCAGTAACCTGCTTGTTCGATTTCACTCTTTCTCCTCGCCTGGGAACTGCTGGCGCAGATCTATCCCTGGTAACACTCATCGAAAACATTTTTATCAGATAGTGCGTGGAAGCGGTTACAGAATTTTCATAAAAAGTGTGATGGATCTTTAATTTTACGATCCGCCTCGCATCGTGAGGACTATCCTTCAATCGGATCGACGTCCAGAACCCATTTAACTTTCCGCGCTTCAGGGAGCGTATTGATCAACGCCAGCGTGCCGCTGATGATGTGTTGCAGGCGAATCCGTGAAGGATGCTGAAGTAAAATTTGCCAGCGATAGCGGCCGCCGCGTTTTGGCGCGAGGGCCGGAACCGGACCTAAGATCCACAGCTTATCGTCTGATAGCGGGCTGGCCTGAATCAGATTACGCAACTGCTGGAGAAAGACGGGCGCCTGCTGATTGTTGTGATCCTCTGCGCGAATAATGACGTGGCTGGTCCACGGCGGAAGCTGGAGCGTTTGCCGTTCCGCCAGCGCCTGCTCCGCAAACGCATCATAGCCTTTATACAGTAACGTTTGCAGCAGGGGATGCTCAGGATGGTGCGTTTGGAGCACCACTTCGCCCTGTTTGCCCGCGCGCCCGGCGCGGCCGGAAACCTGAGTGTAGAGCTGGGCGAAGCGTTCCGCCGAACGAAAATCTGCGGAAAAAAGCGCGCCATCGACATCCAGCAACGCCACCAGCGTGACGTCCGGAAAGTGATGGCCTTTCGCCAGCATTTGTGTGCCTATCAGAATGCGCGCTCCGCCGCGGTGAACTTCCGCCAGATGCTGCTCCAGCGCGCCTTTACGACTGGTGGTATCACGGTCGATTCGTGAGATCGGCACGCCGGGGAAGAAGGGCGCCAGCACCTGCTCCAGCTGTTCCGTCCCTAACCCAACCGGTAGCATATGTGTGGAGCCGCAGGAGGGGCACTGACGCGGTACCGGACGTTGGCTGTCGCAGTGATGACAGCGTAAATGATGCTGCGCCTGGTGCAGCGTGTAGTAGTGATCGCAACGCGGGCACTCCGCAATCCAGCCGCAGTCGTGGCAAAGCAGCGCGGGCGCGAATCCCCGGCGGTTAAGAAATAAAATTACCTGATTGTCGGCCTGGAGATGTTGGCGCATACGGGCGATAAGGGCGGGCGCCAGTCCCGCCTGAAGACGCTGTCCTTTTAAATCCAGCACATGCTGCAGGGCTGGGCGGGCGTTGCCTGCGCGCCGCGTCAGACGCAGCATCCGGTATTTTTTCTGCCGCACGTTGCATAGCGTTTCCAGGGCTGGGGTGGCGGAGCCGAGAATAATCGGGATCTGCTCGCTATGGGCGCGATACACTGCCAAATCGCGGGCATGGTAGCGCCACCCTTCCTGCTGTTTATAAGAGCTGTCGTGCTCTTCGTCGATGACAATTACGCCAAGATTTTTAAACGGCGTAAACAGCGAGGAACGCGTGCCGATGACAATCGCCGCTTCGCCGTTTTTCGCTTTCAGCCATGCCGAAAGACGCTCGCTGTCGTTTAGCCCGGAATGCAGCACTTCCACCGGCGCGTTAAAACGTTCGCGAAAACGGGCGATCGTTTGCGGCGTCAGGCCGATTTCCGGCACCATCACCAGCGCCTGTTTGCCCTGGGCGAGGACGTTTTCCAGCACGCTCAGATACACTTCGGTCTTGCCGGAACCGGTCACGCCTGCCAGCAACCAGGCGGAGAAACCGTCCGACGCGCTGTGAATCGCGCCGACTGCTGTCGCCTGTTCGGTATTCAGCCGCAGGCGCTCTCCTGCGACGGCATAACGCTCCCGCCAGTCGGTAAACGCGGGCGTTTCACTGGCAAGCTCACAAAGCCCCTTACGCCGCAGCGTTTGCAGCGTGGCGTCAGTAAAATCAAGCTCGGCTACCTGATAGCGCCAGATCTTTCCTTGCCGCAGCGCCGCCAGCGCCTGTTGTTGTTTGGCGGAGCGTTTCAGGCTGTTGATGTCGACGGCTTGCCCCTCTTCGGTGGCGAACCAATACCATAGGGGCGCGTTGCTGGCTGGTTTTCCCTGACGCAGTAAAACCGGCAGAGCGTGAAACAGAACGTCGCCGAGGGGATGGTGGTAGTAATCCGCCGCCCAGAGGAGTAAGCGCCAGATGGAGGGAGAAAAGATTGGCTCGTTATCCAGGATTTCAATGACCGATTTTAATTCATCGAGCGGCAATTCGCTGTGGTCGCTAACCGAGACGACAATGCCCACGCGCTCTTGCTGCTTGCCGAACGGCACGCGCACGCGGCACCCGGCTTTGGCGACCCCGCCTTCCGGCAGCAGGTAATCAAAGGTTCGGGGAAGCGGAACGGGCAAGGCAACGTGCGCGACGGACATAGCATCTTCCTGACTTGAAATTTCGTCGGGTAGTATACACATTACGATAAGGGAGCGCGGATCAGTTTGCATACGGTGGTCAAATTCTGTATGATTCGCCGCCTTTGGTGCGTGTTGTGAGCATCAAACCCTTTACTATTAACTTCGCGTGGTGTCTGGCGTTAGGGCTGGAAGAGCGACGCGGCCTTACACTGAGGTTCCCCATGAAAAAAGGTATTCACCCGAATTACGTAGAAATTACTGCAACCTGTTCTTGCGGTAATGTTATCAAAACCCACTCTACCGTGGGTCACGACCTGAACCTGGACGTGTGCGGCAAATGCCACCCGTTCTTCACTGGTAAGCAGCGTGTTGTTGATACCGGTGGTCGTGTTGAGCGCTTCAACAAGCGCTTCAGCATCCCTGGCAGCAAATAAGTTACCGCCAGAAAAAAAAGCGCCGCAGGGCGCTTTTTTTGTTTTCTAGGGATAACAGTATTTGTTCAGACACATTCTGTGATCCGTAATCGCTTTCATTACGCTTCCTGCCGTGAGTTTTAACGAAGGATTTATAGTCAGTCCCGCGCTTTCCAGCCCCTTCGCTGTCCATTTATTGCAGGTATTGAGTATGCCGTAGCGGCCATTCGCGGCGTAAAACTGGCTATCGCCGTAAATTCCTTGTTTTAACGGAATCAGATTACCCTCTGCGTCACGCGCAAAGCTGCGGCCCAGATAACGCATCAGACTGTTACGCTGGTTTGTGTGCAGGAGCAGTGATTTTATCTCGCTACCGGCGAAATAGCGTTCTGGTTGACCGGAAAGGCGACGATGTGCATAACCGCGCCGGATGACCAGAACATGGCCTGGAGCGTAAGCGCGGTGGTTATTTCTTGTGACTGATAAAAGCCCTTATCGCCCCAGCCGATTTCATACCACTGCGTCTCCTGAGCGAACCGTTTTTTAAGCTGTGGCAGAACGGTATTAACATCATGGGCCGGCGCAATAATTCCCGTGTGCCAGCCATGACTGACGATATAGATTTCCGTCGGGGAGGGCTGTCCGCCTGTCGTAGGTTTTACGGCTTGTGGAAAGGTTGTGCAGCCATATAGCAGTAAACTTAACCAGGCGATAAAGAGATTTTTCATGACATATCACCAGCAAAGGCGCGGTATGTTGTGGCGTTTGTCTAATGACGCTGCGCTTATCGGGTCGGTGCCGGATTGGTAATTCATTGATATTTTTGCATTCCTCTTCGAGGGTAATAAAGCGAATGTCATAACTACAATACGTTTTAACCATTCAGGCGGAAGTTAGCTTCCGCCTGTTTTACTTTTACTATCTCGCTTTATTTTTTAAACATCTGCTCTGGATCGATAATCAGCGCCCGATAACCCAGCATACCGGCACGGTTACTGTGTACTTTTAGCTCCAGCATCACATCCTGAGTACCGTCTTTGACTTCATCCAGAACGGAAACGATCGGTTTTGTACCGCTCATTCCCGCTGTAGCCGAGTACATGAACATCGTTTTGGTTTCCGGGCGATATTCCGTGACGGAAGTAATAGCGCTGTACCAGTCAAAACCGCGCTCTTTACCATATTCCCACATTTGGGAAACCGTCATATTTTTTTCGTCAATCTGATATTCCACGCCGCGGGAATATTTCATTGACGGCATGGCCGGTTGTTCCATGCCGCGCGCATCGCCGTTATCAAAGGCGGTCACGACGGTTTTACCTCCGGTGCTTTTGGATGGCACTAACCAACCGGTATGTTGTGTCCATGTCCAGTCAAATCCACCGTCGCAGTGGTGCGCTTCGCAGGTTAGTGGTTTACCGTTGCTGTCTACGGGTTTCAGCACTTTTTTCGCCAGTTCGCCTTTCCAGCCGGATGGATCGGAAAGTATCCATTTCACTTTTTTATCGCGGCCAATTTTGATGATGGCAGACTGGTGGCGCGAGCTAATGATAATGCTGTCGTCGCGAGGATCGTAGCTGACGGAGTTAACATGCGCCCAGTTGCGGCCCGGGCCGGAGCCCGCGATATCGCCGAAGGGTTGTTTTGCAAGCTGCTCTTTGGTCATGACCTGACCGGAATGTTCGGCATCGACGCTCAAACATACCGCTCCCTGATCCATCGCCAGAATAACGTCGTCACGATAGGGGTCGAGGATTTTTGGCAGATCCCAGTAATCGACGGTATCGCCGTTCTGGTCAACTTCAAGAATATGATCACGCACCGTATTGATGGTGTATTTACCATTTAATGGATAATTTTCTTTTGCGACACGCAGCAGGTAGGTGCCTTTCGGCGTTTCGGTAATGGCATGCGAAAAATCAATAAATCCTTTTGGCAGTCGTTTATCGGAAATAACGCGGCCTAAGAAATCATATTTAAAGTAACGTTGACCCTGGCCAAAAATAAGATTGCCATCGTTAACCTGATGGAAGCTCATCATGGAACCAAAGCGCGTTATATCATCCTGGTTACGGAATTTATCAATATTCATATAGCCGCGAACATCGCCATTCGTATCGCTAATCCAGTTGATACCGGTATAATCCCAGTTCGCCGCGCCGCCTGCGACATGCATAATGTGGCCGGCTCTTGGCATCCCTGTTATATGGTTAAAAAGATATAAGCGATTTTTAAGCGAGCTATCGACTTTAACCGGTTCTACCGTAGGAAGAACGGCAGTTTGCCCGGTAGTAGAGGGTAATGATACCGGTGCGGCGTAAATGGACCACGTATAAGTTTGTTTTTTACCTTCTTCAGTCCAGTCAACTTTAACCTTATTGACATAATCTGGATACAAGCCAAATACAGGTATGCCGTCATGGGTATTTATAGCCTGCGGGCCGACATCATAACTGATCGGGATGCCTTTTTCCCCTTTCCCTAAAACGGTAACCTTCACGTCCTGTACATTATGATTGGCTTTATTAATGATTGCTGTTAATGGGAAAACGCCGCCGTAGGGAGCGACATCGACCATACCTAATGGCCCTTCATGGACTGGAATGACATCTGCTGATGCGACCATTGGCCTGTTTGGGTCTAAAACGCCTGAGGCCAAAACGCTGCCGCTCAAACACAGGCAGCATAATACAGGTAAGACTTTCCTTGTAAATAACATATTTATTTCCCCATTCGATATTATCGATAAAATGAATGTATATTAACCTTCTTATTTATCGGAGATGAAAAAACATTTAAAAAAGTAAAACAATCCGCGGAGGGGAATAATGATGTTGGTCACAAATATGAGGTGTCCATGGTCTTTTTAACAATACTCATTGTTATACTATTTCTTCAGTAAATATATGGCGGTGTATTATTATTCATGTACGCTTTGCTACGTGAAACTTTAAATAAAGATTGGAAGTTTAAATATAATAAAATTATATCGGTTATGGCATGTCGGGAATTTTTTTCAGGAAAATAACGAAGAGAAACTTATCATGTCTGACAAATTTATCCACCGAGGGCTATTCGGGAAGATGAACGTTTAGAACAATGTCGGAGATAGCCGTGTACAGGGGAATCGTTAAAAAAGCGCGGCCAGAGGCGTTCTGACCGCATGCTTTGCTATCAGTATTCCCACGTTTCCGGGTCAATCCCCATCTCACGCATGATCTCTTTTGCCGCTTCCGGGATTTCATCGCTGCGCTCTTTTCGCAGATCGGCATCATCCGGCAAGGGTTGCCCGGTAAAGGCGTGCAGAAATGCTTCACACAACAGCTCGCTGTTGGTGGCGTGGCGCAGGTTGTTCACCTGACGACGCGTACGTTCATCGGTGAGGATTTTTAACACCTTCAGAGGAATGGAAACCGTAATTTTTTTGACTTGCTCACTCTTCTTACCGTGCTCAGCGTATGGGCTGATATATTCGCCGCTCCATTCAGCCATGAGATACTTAATCCTCTTCGTCATTAATATTGAGGTCTGAACCTGAGCCCGGACCATAATCGCGCGTAGTTTACCGTAGTGGCGCGGCCCTGACACGAAGTTAGCGGTCGCAGATGTGCGCTAATGCATATAATTTTAACGGCTATTTGCGGTTTGCTCAATCTATACGCAAAGAAGTTTAGATGTCCAGATGTATTGACGTCTATTGTGGTAGTGGTTAATCTGTGGCCTGACTTTCACCGACTCAGCCAGGAATATCTTCATATGACGCGTAAACAGGCCACTATCGCAGTGCGTAGCGGATTAAACGACGACGAGCAATACGGCTGCGTTGTGCCGCCAATCCACCTCTCCAGTACCTATAACTTTACCGGTTTCAATGAGCCGCGCGCGCATGATTATTCCCGCCGCGGTAATCCCACGCGTGATGTGGTTCAGCGCGCATTAGCGGAACTGGAAGGCGGCGCGGGCGCGGTATTGACGAATACCGGCATGTCAGCGATTCATCTGGTCACCACCGTTTTCCTCAAGCCGGGCGATCTGCTGGTCGCGCCGCATGATTGCTACGGCGGCAGTTATCGTCTGTTTGACAGTCTGGCGACACGCGGCTGTTATCGTGTGCGGTTTGTCGATCAGGGCGATGAACGCGCCTTACAGGCGGCGCTGGAAGAAAAACCGAAGCTGGTACTGGTAGAAAGTCCAAGTAATCCATTGTTACGCGTGGTGGATATTGCGAAAATCTGTCGGCTGGCGCGCGAGGCGGGCGCAGTGAGCGTCGTTGATAACACGTTTTTAAGCCCGGCGCTGCAAAATCCGCTGGCGTTGGGTGCCGATCTGGTATTGCATTCATGCACGAAATATCTCAACGGTCATTCGGATGTCGTGGCCGGCGTGGTGATTGCGAAAGATCCGGAAGTGGTCACTGAACTGGCGTGGTGGGCGAATAATATTGGCGTGACCGGCGGGGCGTTTGATAGCTATCTGCTGCTGCGCGGTTTGCGAACTCTGGTGCCGCGTATGGAGCTGGCGCAGCGCAACGCGCAGGCGATTGTGAAATATCTGCAAACCCAGCCGTTGGTGAAAAAACTGTATCACCCGTCGCTGCCGGAAAATCAGGGGCATGAAATTGCCGCGCGTCAGCAAAAAGGCTTTGGCGCAATGTTGAGTTTTGAACTGGATGGGGATGAGGAGACGCTGCGTCGTTTTCTGGGCGGGCTGTCGCTGTTTACGCTGGCGGAATCTTTAGGGGGAGTGGAAAGTTTGATCTCTCACGCCGCCACCATGACGCATGCCGGTATGTCGCCGCAGGCGCGTGCCGCCGCCGGGATCTCCGAAACGCTACTGCGTATCTCCACCGGTATTGAAGATGGCGAAGATTTAATTGCCGACCTGGAAAATGGCTTCCGGGCTGCAAACAAGGGGTAAACATGAGTGTGATTGCGCAGGCAGGGGCGAAAGGTCGTCAACTGCATAAATTTGGCGGCAGTAGTCTGGCGGATGTGAAGTGTTACCTGCGTGTCGCAGGCATTATGGCGGAGTATTCGCAGCCTGACGATATGATGGTAGTGTCCGCCGCAGGCAGTACCACCAACCAGTTGATTAGCTGGCTCAAGTTAAGCCAGACCGATCGCCTTTCTGCGCATCAGGTATTACAGACGTTACGCCGCTACCAGTGCGATCTCATTAGCGGGCTGCTTCCCGCCGACGCGGCAGATGATTTAACCAGTGCTTTTATCAGCGATCTGGAACGCCTTGCCGCCTTGCTCGACGGCGGCGTAACGGATGCCGTCTATGCTGAGATTGTCGGACACGGCGAAATTTGGTCGGCGAGATTGATGTCCGCCGTCCTGAATCAGCAGGGGCTGGATGCCGCCTGGCTGGACGCGCGCGCATTTTTACGCGCCGAACGCGCCGCACAGCCGCAGGTTGATGAAGGGCTATCTTATCCTTTATTGCAGCAGCTACTGGCGCAGCATCCGGGCAAACGTCTGGTCGTGACCGGCTTTATCAGCCGCAATCATGACGGCGAAACAGTCCTGTTAGGCCGGAACGGTTCCGACTATTCCGCCACGCAAATCGGCGCGCTGGCGGGCGTTTCCCGCGTGACCATCTGGAGCGATGTCGCGGGCGTTTATAGCGCCGACCCGCGCAAAGTGAAAGATGCCTGCCTGCTGCCGTTGCTGCGTCTGGACGAAGCCAGCGAGCTGGCGCGTCTGGCGGCGCCTGTTCTGCACGCCCGCACACTACAGCCAGTGTCCGGCAGCGATATCGATTTGCAGTTGCGCTGTAGCTACACGCCGGATCAAGGGTCAACCCGAATTGAACGGGTGCTGGCTTCCGGGACGGGCGCGCGTATCGTGACCAGTCACGATGATATCTGTCTGATTGAGTTTCAGGTGCCTGCCAGCCAGGATTTCAGGCTGGCGCATAAAGAGCTCGACCACATTTTAAAACGGGCGCAGGTGCGTCCGCTGGCGGTGGGCGTGCATCGCGATCGCCAGTTATTACAGTTCTGCTATACCGCCGAGGTAGCGGATAGCGTACTGAAACTCCTCGACGATGTCGGGCTGCCGGGCGAATTGCGCCTGCGGCAGGGGCTGGCGCTGGTGGCGATGGTCGGTGCGGGCGTCACTCGCAATCCGCTACACTGCCATCGCTTCTGGCAGCAGTTGAAAGGTCAGCCAGTGGAGTTTACCTGGCAGTCGGAGGAGGGCATCAGTCTGGTGGCGGTGCTGCGTACCGGCCCGACTGAGAGCCTGATTCAGGGGCTGCACCAGTCGGTTTTCCGCGCCGAAAAACGCATTGGCCTGATGCTGTTCGGTAAGGGGAACATCGGCTCCCGTTGGCTGGAGCTGTTTGCCCGTGAACAAAGCACGCTTTCCGCGCGTACTGGTTTTGAATTTGTGCTGGCGGGCGTGGTGGATAGCCGCCGTAGCCTGCTGAATTATGAAGGGCTGGATGCCAGCCGCGCGCTGGCATTCTTTGATGATGAAGCCGTTGAGCAGGACGAAGAGTCGCTATTCCTGTGGATGCGTGCGCATCCGTATGATGATTTAGTGGTGCTGGATGTGACAGCAAGCGAGCAACTGGCCGATCAGTATCTGGATTTCGCCAGCCACGGTTTTCATGTGATTAGCGCCAATAAACTGGCGGGCGCAAGCGCCAGCGATAAGTATCGCCAGATTCATGACGCGTTTGAAAAAACCGGGCGTTACTGGCTGTATAACGCCACCGTGGGCGCGGGGTTGCCGATCAACCACACGGTGCGGGATCTGATTGACAGCGGCGATACGATTCTCTCGATCAGCGGGATCTTCTCCGGGACGCTATCCTGGCTGTTCCTGCAATTTGACGGTACGGTGCCGTTTACCGATCTGGTGGATCAGGCCTGGCAGCAGGGGCTGACCGAACCCGATCCGCGCGTCGATCTTTCCGGAAAAGATGTCATGCGTAAGCTGGTGATTCTGGCGCGCGAGGCGGGATACGACATCGAGCCGGATCAGGTGCGTGTAGAATCGTTGGTGCCGGCGCATTGTGAAGAAGGGTCTATCGATCACTTTTTCGAAAACGGCGACGCGCTGAATGAACAGATGGTGCAGCGTCTGGAGGCAGCCCGCGAACTGGGGCTGGTGTTGCGTTACGTGGCGCGTTTCGACGCCAATGGCAAAGCGCGCGTCGGCGTTGAAGCGGTGCGTCCGGAACATCCGCTGGCGGCGTTGCTGCCGTGCGATAATGTCTTTGCTATTGAAAGCCGCTGGTATCGCGATAACCCGCTGGTGATCCGTGGGCCGGGCGCGGGTCGCGATGTGACCGCCGGGGCGATTCAGTCGGATATCAACCGCCTGGCGCAGTTGCTGTAATAAAGGCAAGTTCGTGAGCGAAGCGCCAGGTTGCGCTTCGCTCCCTCATCAATACGTTTCAATACGTTATGCAGTCATTCTGTAGATACTGATATACGAAGCGCCATCCGATTGCTGACGAAACATTATGGCGTGATGCTTTTTACATTCTCAACCCGGACATCCATCCGGGGGTAAGGAATATTGATGCCGTTTTCATCCATCGCTTCCTTGATATTTTCCAGAAGATCGTAGTAAGTACTCCAGTACTGAGCGTTGGGCACCCATACGCGAACATAGAAATTCAGGCTAGAGGGCGCAAGTTCGCCCAGGCGGACCGTAATATCGCGGGTTTTATCAATGCGATGATCTTGTTCAATAATACGATGTATCACGCTTTTTACGTCAGCAATACGGCTTTGGTAATCCACGCCAATAATCAGATCAATACGTCGATAGGGGTGTCGTGAATAGTTGATAATATTATCAGCAATAATTTTACCATTCGGGATGACAACTTCTTTGCTATCCGCAGTGAGCAGAGTGGTGGAGAAAATATGGACCTTTTCTACTGTGCCGATAACCAGGCCAATTTGTACAATTTCCCCGGCGCGGAAAGGACGCAGGGAGACAAGCAGTACGCCTGCGGCAAAGTTGGAAAGTGACCCTTGCAACGCCAGACCAATGGCTAAACCCGCCGCGCCGATAACGGCAATAATTGAGGAGGTTTCTATACCGATACGGCCAAGAGCGGCTACTGCCGTGAAAGCTATCGTGATGTAGCGAACCAGCGCGGAGAAAAAGTGGACAATAGTGGCATCCACTTGCCGCCTGAGAAGTAATTTTTCCAGCCCCCTCGATAGTAAGCTAGCTATTAACTTACCGATGAAAAGTAGAATGATGGCGGCAACAACATTCCAGCCAAAATGAATTACCGAGTCACTGTGCTCGGCCATCCATTTGATCGCGCCTTTAATTTTTGGAAATAGCTCAAAACCTTCCATGTTTATCCTCTGTCAGCAGTATCCGCGGTATTAGCGGTAATAAAACGGTTCATTTTTGCCTGGATAATCGCCGCGCCGACGGGTGGTAGCAGTAACGCCCAGAATAGTGTCCAGCCGGTTCGTATTCCGCCATCTTCGTTTTTATTCGCCAGCAGATCGCGGATTTCGTCGCTAAGCGTCAGACACAATATGGCTGTGCCAAACGGCATAATGGCTGACAGCCATCCCGCGCCACATGCGGTCATGAGTCGGGGCGAAGGCGCCACAAATTGCATTTCCCGGTGAATTCTGAAGAACCAATAAATAATATAAAATGGAATGAAAAAGGCCAATAATGCGACGACAAGGGGTTCTGCGCACTCAGGTCGCTGGGTTGATGAGAACCTTTTGGGCGGTGCAATATAGAAAAGTTCTTTTTTGAGCGGTAATAGTAGCAAAAGCGCGATAACCGCTAAAGTAATTACGATTATTCCTATATAAGGAATTGAGTATATAAATATAGACAGATAGCCAGCGATGATAAATTTGAACAGTAAGCAGAGGCTAAATAAAATAACAAATGTCTGAGCACTGCCGATAGCGCTGAAAAGCAGCATGGGGACTAACAGCGTTACGATCCCCATACCCAGATTAATTAAAAACTGCGCTATGATAAGCCTGACTACGTCAGACGGGCCATTTATGCAGAAGGAACAGACCACGCTAATGATTAACAGGAGCGCAACAAAGTAGAAGGGGTAACAATTTTTTATACGGCAGACAAACCAGCTGGCAACCATACCCAGGAGGTATCCCAGTTGGCCGCCAACGAGAATAACACCAATACGATCGGCTGGAATAGACAGTGATTTACTCCAAAAATAAACACCATACGACGATCCCAGCGAACTGATAAAAGAGAGCACCAAAAAGAAAAAAGTGATCCCCCAGAATCGATAGCTACTCAGGAGATCGGCGCAGGTCCATTTTTTATCTGACATTGACGGTAAAGTAATTTCCATATTTATCCCTTGTTTTCCATAGAAAATAAGAATGTATAGAACTATTTAAATTGATAATAAATATTGATTATGTGAATAACGTTTATAGCCGATTTTAACTTAAAACGAAGGGCCATTTTATCAAATAGTTCTATTCTTTTTCAGCGTATAAAAGCAGGATGTGAGGTGATTAAATCTATAGCGCCTTCTGAATGATAATCTGTGATTTTTTATGCGTGGCATTACATCATTGGGTTAAATGTGATTCCATTGTGAGTTATATTTTTCCGTCAGCAAATACAGAATTTGCGTGACGCGTTTGGCGGAATAGTGGGCGCTTTGCTGGAATTCAGGTTGTTGCCATAGCCAGGTAACAAAGCGGCGACTGGCCGCCAGATTAACGGCGACACCTTGTTCTAAGTGGGAACCAGTTAACGAACAGACCATTTTGCGGTTGTGACCTTGCCCCCAGAGTTGCCACTGATTTTGCCACCATCCCTGCCATGTTTTGCCTAACAGTTGCCACTCTGCGCGGCAATCGTCATCGTTTATCTCTTCCTCAACGAACCACAGCGAGGAGAGACGCTGGCGAAACCGCTCCGCCCATGCCGTAATGACCGCGCCGCGCAAAAAACACTCATGGGCAATGATGTGTGTCGTGACATCAGGAAAGCGGTTTTTCAGCACTCGAAAATGACCATGCGCCGTAATGACCGGGCGAAGTATTGTTCCTTGCGCGTTACGTTTAAGCGCCGCCGGGCCATACTGAATCTCATCGAACTGACTGCGCTGTAAAAATTGCCGTTCTTTAATGGCGATACGGTGAATAATATCGCCATCCTCACCCTCGGGCGGCGCAATTCCTTTCCAGTGGTAATGCAAACTCTTTCCGGCAGAAAGTAACGTGAAATTGCTGGAAAGGTGAAGAACATTGCCGCGAACAGCGTCAAAACTGAATAAAAAGTACAATTGTTGGAAGGCATTCGCTCCCTGAAACGGTACGAGCAGCGGAATACTGCAAATCTGTTCCGGCGTTTCGGCGGCATTCAGCGCGTGCTGTTTTGGCGTCCAGACCTTCTTACAGTACTGGCACTGAAGTCGCTGCGTTCCGCCGGGATTACGTCCGTAACGAATCCATGTTTTTTGATAGCAATCGGGGCAAAAGTGACCATGCTCTTTGGCATATTGCGCGATATAAGCAGACGCCCAGCGGCGAAATTCCCCCTCGTTGAAGAGCGGCGGATAACTGCCGCAGGCTCGACAATGCAATGCCGGATAACCCAGGCGATAGTCCGGCCACACATAATCCGGCGAGTCAGGCAGCCCAAGATTGCGACAACCAGCGCTTTTGCAGGCATTAATGGTGAACAGAGGCGGCATACATTTTACCAACGATTTTGGCAGGTCGTTGATTCTGCCTTCATAAAACGGTACGCGGGTGTGAGGACTCTCACATAAAAAAACCTTTCAGAACGTAACGTAGCGAATCTTTATATGACTGAAAGGGACTTATTTATGAAAGTAAAACTGCTTGCTGCCGGTATTTTGTTCACGCTGCCGTTCTGGGCCTGCGCCAAAGATGTCACCATTATTTACACCAACGATCTACACGCTCATGTGGAGCCTTATAAAGTGCCGTGGATTGCTGACGGTAAACGCGATATCGGCGGTTGGGCCAATATCACTACGCTGGTGAAGCAGGAAAAAGCCAAAAATAAGGCGACGTGGTTTTTTGATGCCGGAGATTACTTTACCGGACCGTATATCAGCAGCCTGACGAAGGGTAAAGCGATTATCGATATTTTGAATACCATGCAGTATGACGCTGCCACTATCGGTAATCATGAGTTCGATCATGGCTGGGACAATACATTGTTGCAACTGAGCCGGGCAAAATTCCCTATCGTGCAGGGCAATATTTTTTATGAGGACAGCAGTAAATCCTTCTGGGATAAGCCGTACACCATTGTTGAAAAAGATGGCGTCAAGATTGGCGTAATCGGCTTACACGGTGTCTTTGCTTTTAATGATACGGTTTCTGCCGCGACGCGCGTGGGCATTGAGGCACGCGATGAGATTAAGTGGCTGCAACGTTACGTTGATGAACTTAAAGGTAAAGTCGATCTGACCGTGGCGCTGATTCACGAAGGTACCCCGGCCCGCCAGTCCAGCATGGGGAATACCGATGTGCGACGCGCGCTGGATAAAGATATTCAGACCGCAAGTCAGGTAAAAGGGCTGGATATTTTGATTACCGGCCACGCGCATGTCGGTACGCCGGAACCGATTAAAGTCGGCAATACGCTGATCCTCTCAACGGACAGCGGCGGCATTGATGTCGGCAAACTGGTGCTGGACTACCAGGAAAAGCCGCATCAGTTTACCGTGAAGAACTTCGAGCTGAAGACCATTTTTGCTGATGAGTGGAAGCCAGATCCGCAAACGAAACAGGTGATCGACGGCTGGAACAAAAAGCTCGATAAAGTCGTGCAGCAGACGGTGGCGCAATCGCCGGTTGAGCTGACCCGCGCGTATGGCGAATCGTCGTCGCTGGGGAATCTGGCGGCGGATGCGCTGCTTTTTACGGCGGGGAAAGACACCCAGTTAGCGCTTACTAACTCTGGTGGTATCCGCAACGAAATCCCGGCTGGCGCGGTGACGATGGGTGCGGTAATCAGTACCTTCCCGTTCCCTAATGAACTGGTCACGATGGATTTAACCGGTAAACAATTGCGCAGCCTGATGGAGCATGGCGCTGGATTAAGCAACGGCGTATTGCAGGTGTCTAAAGGGCTGGAGATGAAGTATGACAGCAGCAAACCTGTCGGCCAGCGGGTTACCGTGCTGACGCTCAATGGCAAGCCGATTGACGATGCTACGGTTTATCACATTGCCACCAACAGCTTCCTTGCCGACGGCGGCGATGGTTTTGCGGCATTCACGGAAGGCCAGGCGCGGAATACCTCCGGCGGCTACTATGTGTCGAATGCGATAGTCGATTACTTTAAGGCGGGCAACACCATCACGGATGAGCAGCTCAAAGGAATGCGCGTTGCGGATGTGAAGAAGTAAGGGGTTACTTGCCTGTGCGCAATGGCCTTTAGCGCATTCAGGCCGGACGGCGGTATGTCTGGCCTGGATCATTCGTGGACCGCGGATATCAACCGTCTGGCGTAGCGCCTGCAATTTTGCCGGGTTACGCGCTGTGTTCCCGGCATGTTCCTGCTGAAATTTACCCCTCTATCCGGTGGTCTGCGTCCTGCGTAAAAAGTGGCGGGGTGCGGGGGAAACTTTCCCTGCGAAAATCATCGCATGATGAATTTTCGGGGGAACCGCATGATAAACAACGATCCGCTTTTTGATCTGCTTAACAAAGAGCAACAGCGCCAGCAGCACTCGCTGGAACTGATTGCCTCGGAGAATTTCGCCAGCCCTGCCGTTCTTGCGGCACAAGGGTCGGTGTTAACCAATAAATACGCCGAAGGCTATTACCAGCACCGCTACTACGGCGGCTGTAAGTTCATTGATGAGGTTGAGATGCTGGCGATAACCCGCGCGCAGCAACTTTTCGGCGCGCGTTACGTTAACGTGCAGCCTCACTCCGGCAGCCAGGCGAATCAGGCGGTATATCTGGCGCTGCTGAAACCCGGCGACAAAATTCTGGGCATGAGCCTGCAATGCGGCGGCCATCTCACTCACGGTTCGCCGGTCAATCAATCCGGTAAATGGTTTAACGCCTTTCATTATGGCGTCGATGCGCATAGCGGTCTTATTGATATGGATGAGGTTGAGACGATCGCGAAGCGTGAGCGCCCGCGGCTGATTATCGCCGGGGGATCGGCCTACCCACGACACTATGATTTTGCCCGCTTTCGCCGCATTGCCGATGCCGTCGGCGCGATACTGCTGGTGGATATGGCGCATTTTGCCGGGCTGGTGGCGGGCGGCTGTTTCCCCTCGCCGCTGGCGTATGCCGATGTGATTACCACCACCACGCATAAAACGTTGCGCGGGCCGCGTGGCGGCATGATTCTGGCCAACGACGCCCGGCTGGCGAAAAAAATCGACAGCGCCATCTTTCCCGGCTTGCAGGGCGGGCCGTTGATGCACGTTATCGCGGCTAAAGCGGTGGCGCTTGGCGAAGCGCTACAGCCTGAATTTAAACGTTACGCCGGGCAGGTAATCGAAAATGCGCAAGCGATGTGTCAGCAACTGGCGCAGCGCGGCCTGACGCTGTTAACGGGCGGTACCGACTGCCATCTGGGCATTATCGACCTGCGCCCGCAGGGGTTAACCGGCGCCCAGGTGGAATACTTTCTCGAACTGGCGGGGATCACGGTCAATAAAAACACGCTGCCAGGCGATCCGCAGCCGCCGTCGATTACCTCCGGGATTCGCATTGGCAGCGCAGCCTGCGCCACCCGCGGAATGAATGCCGATGATTTTACGCTGATCGCGGACTGGATCAGTGAAATTATTTTTGCCATCAAGACGCCGAATATTACAGATATTTGCGCCGATATTCGGCAAAAAGTGACTAAATTAACCACCAACTATCCGTTGCCTTACCAATGATGAAACTTGCTGAAATTCAGGCGGCGTGCGGCGTTCTTTGTGTAGATCTCGCCGCTGTCGTTGGCAATTATCAAACGCTGGCGCGCCATGTCGCCCCCGCGCAATGCGGCGCAGTACTGAAAGCCAACGGCTATGGCCTGGGGGCGGAGGCGATTGCGCCAGCCCTGTATGCGGCCAATTGCCGGATCTTTTTTGTCGCGCAACTTTCAGAAGGGGTGGCGCTACGTAACATCCTGTCGGCTGACGCGATGGTGGTGTTGCTTAATGGCGTCATGCCGCAGGCGATGCCGTTTTGTTGCGCGCAACAGATTACGCCATTGTTGAATTCCGTTGACCAGGTGATGACGTGGCTGGCGCTACAGGAGACGCGGTCGCAGCGGCGTCCGGTCTTGATCCAGCTTGATTCCGGCATGTCGCGGCTGGGGGTGACGCCGGAGCAACTGGCGCGGCTGGCCGCGATTTTTCGCCAGCGTGGCTGGGCTGCGCCAGACTATATCATCAGCCATCTGGCCAACGCCGACAGGCCGGATCATGCGTTAAATGTCTATCAGCATACGCTACTCCAGCAGGCAAAAGAGGCATTCCCAACCAGCCGTTATTCGCTGGCAAATTCCTGCGGTATGTTTCTGCATCCGGCCTGGCGGGAAGATCTCTGCCGTCCGGGCGTTGCGCTGTTCGGCGTCGCCCAGCCGTGGTTTTCAACGCCGTTAAAACCGGCATTTACGCTGACGCTGAGCATTCTGCGTGTGCAAGACGTGCCAGTTGGGACGCCGATTGGCTACGGCAGTACGGTTACTACTACTCGCCCGCTGCGTATCGCCACGGTATCCGCCGGATACGCTGATGGGATTCCACGTAATTTGCGTCCTCCGGCGGGCGTGTGCTGGCGCGGGGTTCGGTTACCGGTATTGGGGCGGGTTTGCATGGACAGCTTTATGGTGGACGCCAGCGCCATCATGCCAACGCCTGGCGATGTTGTGGAGTTTATTGGCGTGAGCCAGACGCTGGAAGAGGTTGCCGCCGCCTGCGATACCATCCCTTATGAGATTATGACCCGGCTTGGCGGGCGTTTTCGGCGCATAATGCAGCCCGCAGAAGCTTGACTCCATTTTCAATCTCGTAGGGGGTAAACGCGGCGAATCCCAGCAGCCAGCCCGTGGGCGCGGGGTGCGTCAGCCAGAACTGGCGCATCCCGGCGATGTTTAACCCGGCCCGCCGCGCGGCGTTAAGGGTCTGTTGTTCGTCAATACCTTCATGCAGCCAGCAGGGCATTTGTAATCCTCCGGGCGTCACGACCGGCGTCACCCAATCACTAAGATGCTGGTTGATGGCCTGCGCCAGGCACGCCTGCCGCACCGCGTACATACTGCGCATGGTGCGGATATGGGCGGCAAAATGGCCGGATGCGATAAATCGCGCCAGCGTCAATTGGGTCAACGCGGGCGTTGCGCCATCAAGCAAATTACGCGCAGCGGCAAAGTGCGCGGCCAGCGACGCAGGCACCACCAGATAACCAATGCGCAGACCGGGGTAGAGCGTTTTGCTGAAGGTGCCGACATATAGCGTGCGTTGCTCGCGATCTAACCCCTGCATACAGGCGACGGGCGCGCCGTTGTAGTGAAATTCACTGTCGTAGTCATCTTCGATAATCCAGGCATTATGCGCCTGTGCCCAGTCAATCAGGGCATGACGCCGCGCCAGAGAGAGCAAATGACCGGAGGGAAACTGGTGCGACGGCGTAACGTAAACCAGCGGCGCAGGCGGCAGTTTATCTACCTGAATACCGTCTCTATCGACTTCAATGGGAAGAAGGTTGAGCTGTGCGGCAAAGAATGCCTGACGTGCGCCGGGATAGCCTGGATTTTCCATCACCACCGACTGCCCGGCCTCTGCCAGCAGTTGCCCGCATAGCCAGAATGCCTGACGCGCGCCACTGACAATCACAATCTGCTGCGCGTCGACCTTCGCGCCGCGTTCAAAATTGAGATAATGAGCAATTTGCTGGCGCAGTTCCGGCTCTCCCTGCGGATCGCCATGCAGCATTAGCGTATGCGCCCGCTCTCGCTGGATCTGGCGGGCAAAATTCTGCCAAATGGTTTGCGGGAAGTTTCGCGTTTCCGCAAGGCCGAGCGTAAACGTCTGTACCCGGCGGGCATCGAAAGATACGGCGCGATCGGCAATCGTCTGCCAGCGGGCGCTAAGTGTGGGCGTCTGACGAGGCGATGGCGGCAGGTTGTGCTGCCCCTGAATATGCGGAATCCCCTGGCGGCTGGCGAAACTCCCGGCCCCTTGCTTGCGGGTCATAAAGCCGTCGCGCTGAAGCTGGGAATAGGCATTTTCAACCGTATCTCTGGACAGGCGAAGCCGCTGCGCCAGCGCGCGAGCGGACGGCAGTTTTGCGCCATCGACCAGCGCGCCGGAAATGACCAACTGACGAAAAGCGTGGTACAGGCGCAGATGCAGCGGCAGGTTACGCCACACTTGCGCGTCGATCATGATATGTATCGACTCGAAATTCGCTGTGTTCATCTTCTGGTTCCCCCGTCCCTGCGTCGCCAAAGCCGTTGAATCATATCATTTACGCCTTATTTTTTATGTGTTGAAGAACACCCGGAACCGTATGAAGAAGGTATTGCTCAAGATGATGGAGAATGAAGTTTTTTCAACTTTGCTGAATATTCCTCATTCTTTGGCGTGATTTTTCAGTTGACGTCCTTCCGCTTTTCCGTCATTTTTACATCTGGACGTCTAAACGGATAGATGTTTACAACACAACAAATAATAACATGCGATTGATGAGGTAAGGTATGAGCTTTTTTCACGCCAACCAGCGGGAAGCCCTGAATCAGAGCCTGGCGGAAGTACAGGGTCAGATTAACGTTTCGTTTGAATTTTTCCCGCCGCGCACCAGTGAAATGGAGCAAACCCTGTGGAACTCCATCGATCGCCTGAGCAGTCTGAAACCGAAGTTTGTTTCGGTAACGTATGGCGCCAACTCCGGGGAACGCGACCGCACTCATAGCGTTATTAAAGGCATTAAAGAGCGTACTGGGCTTGAGGCCGCGCCGCACCTTACCTGTATTGACGCCACGCGCGATGAACTGCGCACCATCGCCCGCGACTACTGGAATAACGGTATCCGCCACATTGTCGCTTTGCGCGGTGATTTGTCGCCGGGCAGCGGTAAGCCGGAGATGTACGCCGCCGATCTGGTTGGTTTGCTCAAAGAGGTGGCCGATTTCGATATTTCAGTAGCGGCCTATCCGGAGGTACATCCGGAAGCGAAAAGCGCGCAGGCCGATCTGCTTAATCTGAAGCGTAAAGTGGATGCTGGCGCTAACCGCGCGATAACCCAATTTTTCTTCGATGTGGAAAGCTACCTGCGTTTTCGCGACCGCTGTGTTTCTGCCGGTATCGACGTAGAAATTATTCCCGGCATTTTACCGGTGTCTAACTTTAAACAGGCGAAAAAATTTGCCGATATGACCAATGTCCGCATTCCGTCCTGGATGTCACTGATGTTTGAGGGGCTGGATGATGACGCAGAAACCCGCAAGCTGGTGGGCGCTAACATTGCGATGGACATGGTGAAAATTTTAAGTCGCGAAGGAGTAAAGGATTTCCACTTCTACACGTTGAATCGTGCGGAAATGAGTTATGCCATTTGCCACACACTGGGCGTAAGACCGGGTTTATAACCTCCAGCTCCCTGCCGGGAGCTTTATTACACCTCATATTGATCTACATCTCTGTAACTAAAAATATAAAAGGTATTAGCTATCGAATCTGTGGATTAATTCAACTATATCTATTTGCTCCTGGTGTATATCGTAACGGTAACACTTTAAAAGGGAGCTGAGATATGAGCACGACCGACGATACCCATAACACGTTATCCACTGGAAAATGTCCTTTCCATCATGGGGGGCATGACCGAAGCGCAGGCGCAGGGACAGCCAGCCGCGACTGGTGGCCGAACCAGCTTCGCGTGGATCTTTTGAATCAACATTCCAACCGTTCTAACCCGCTGGGTGAAGACTTTGACTACCGCAAAGAGTTTAGCAAGTTAGACTACTCCGCCCTGAAAGGGGATCTCAAGGCGCTGCTGACCGATTCACAACCGTGGTGGCCCGCCGACTGGGGCAGCTATGTCGGTTTGTTTATTCGTATGGCCTGGCATGGCGCTGGCACCTACCGTTCTATTGATGGTCGTGGCGGCGCGGGTCGTGGTCAACAGCGTTTTGCGCCGCTTAACTCCTGGCCGGATAACGTCAGCCTGGATAAGGCGCGTCGTTTGTTGTGGCCGATTAAGCAGAAATATGGCCAGAAAATTTCCTGGGCCGACCTGTTTATTCTGGCGGGTAACGTGGCGCTGGAAAACTCCGGCTTCCGTACCTTCGGTTTCGGCGCCGGGCGTGAAGATGTCTGGGAACCGGATCTGGATGTGAACTGGGGCGATGAAAAAGCCTGGTTGACTCACCGACACCCTGAAGCGCTGGCAAAAGCGCCGCTGGGCGCGACCGAGATGGGCCTTATCTACGTTAATCCGGAAGGGCCGGATCACAGCGGCGAACCACTTTCTGCCGCCGCCGCTATTCGCGCTACCTTTGGCAATATGGGGATGAACGACGAAGAAACCGTGGCGTTGATCGCTGGCGGGCATACCCTCGGTAAAACCCACGGCGCGGCAGCGGCATCCCATGTAGGGGCCGATCCGGAAGCCGCGCCGATTGAAGCGCAGGGCTTAGGTTGGGCCAGCAGCTATGGTAGCGGCGTTGGCGCGGATGCTATCACCTCCGGGCTGGAAGTGGTCTGGACGCAGACGCCGACCCAGTGGAGCAACTATTTCTTCGAGAACCTGTTCAAATATGAGTGGGTACAAACCCGTAGTCCGGCTGGCGCTATCCAGTTTGAAGCGGTAGACGCGCCGGACATCATCCCGGACCCGTTCGATCCGTCGAAAAAACGTAAGCCAACCATGCTGGTCACCGACCTGACGCTGCGTTTTGATCCGGAGTTCGAGAAGATTTCCCGTCGTTTCCTTAACGATCCGCAGGCCTTTAATGAAGCCTTTGCTCGTGCCTGGTTCAAACTGACGCACAGAGATATGGGACCAAAAGCGCGTTACATCGGACCGGAAGTGCCGAAAGAAGATCTGATCTGGCAGGACCCGTTGCCGCAACCGCTCTACCAGCCAACGCAGGAAGACATTATCAACCTGAAAGCGGCGATCGCTGCATCCGGGCTTTCTATTAGCGAGATGGTTTCGGTTGCCTGGGCATCCGCGTCTACTTTCCGCGGCGGCGATAAGCGTGGCGGCGCTAACGGCGCGCGTCTGGCATTAGCGCCTCAGCGCGACTGGGATGTCAACGCCGTTGCGGCTCGCGTTCTGCCGGTATTAGAAGAGATCCAGAAAACGACGAATAAAGCCTCGCTGGCCGATATTATTGTGCTGGCGGGCGTGGTCGGTATCGAGCAGGCGGCCGCTGCTGCGGGTGTCAGCATCAGCGTACCTTTTGCGCCGGGCCGGGTGGATGCGCGTCAGGATCAGACCGACATCGAGATGTTCTCGCTGCTTGAACCGATTGCCGATGGATTCCGTAACTATCGTGCGCGTCTGGATGTGTCGACGACCGAATCACTGTTGATTGATAAAGCGCAGCAGTTAACGTTGACCGCGCCGGAAATGACGGTACTGGTTGGCGGGATGCGTGTGCTGGGAACCAACTTTGACGGCAGCCAGAACGGTGTCTTTACTGACAGACCGGGCGTGCTCAGCACTGACTTCTTCGCTAATCTGCTGGATATGCGTTACGAGTGGAAGCCCACCGACGACGCTAATGAGCTGTTCGAAGGCCGTGATCGTCTGACTGGCGAGGTAAAATACACGGCAACCCGCGCCGATCTGGTGTTTGGTTCCAACTCCGTACTGCGCGCGCTGGCGGAAGTTTACGCGTGTAGCGATGCGCACGAGAAGTTTGTGAAGGACTTCGTCGCGGCATGGGTGAAAGTGATGAACCTGGACCGTTTCGATCTGCAATAATCTGATAGGTTAATTCGTCAGCGGCTGCTATTCGGTAGTCGCTGACGTTTTCCGCGTTTAATGCGAAAAATAACGAAAATGCCCCGTTACTTTCCAGTTAAATAATACATCTTCCTCCTGTGCTCCCGCGCCTATGTTATGCACAACCAGCGGCACCCCTTCAGGCGTGACGTTCAGGGATACCACGCCAATATGCGCAAGGCCGTTATCCAGTCGCCAGGAGACAATATCTCCCGGTTGATAATCGCTATATTTATCTGTCACCGGCAACGCTTTGTTGTGACGCTGGAACCAGGTTTCCAGATTCGGAACGCGGCGATGGTCGATATTGCTGTCCGGGCGTTTCAGCTTCCAGTTATTCGGGTAGGCAGAGAAATGCGCCTGCATGTCTTCATGTACCCGTTTCTGTAAATCAACCTGCTGACTGCGCAGCGCGCGGATGACGACATCTGCACATACGCCACGCTCCAGCGGAAGATCGCCATTCGGATAATCCAGACGAACATAGGCAGCATCATAAAATAGCGTCTTACCTATTTGCGTCCCGGCACTTTGGGCGATTGCAGCATTAGTTTGCGCCTGAACGGTTATTGGTCTGGTATCAGAGCGTGGCGAATGATGAGAGATATGGCTAATAAAAAAAGCAGCAAGAATACCGATAAGTGCCTGTGCGAATTTCATCTTCTTCGTCCGTGAAGTGTGTCAGTACGTCATTTGACTTTCCGCGGAGAGAATGGTGCGTGACAAAAAAGTCTATTTCAGGACAAAATGGACTGATTCCAGGCTATGGAATACCTGATGATGGCGCTTCGCTTACCCGGCCTGGATGATTGGATAACAAGGCCAGATAAGGCGCCTGTGTCGATATTCGGCAAATGAATTCTGTTGTGTCAGCAAGCTGAAATACTCCTGACTATCGTCAGGAGTATTGCTCAGACCTTATTCCCATTCCTGCAAGAAGCGTTGACCGTACTGGTCGGCGACCAGCAGCGCGGCGTACACTTCATCCGGCGTTGCGCCGCCAGGCATGTTATGAATAGTTTCACCTTCTGCGCAGGAGGCTTCCGCGACGGTGCGCATTTTGGCCGGGATATCCTGTTTAATATCCAGTTGCGCCAGCGTAATCGGCAGGCCAACGGAATGGCACAGCGCCGCAACGGTTTCGATTTCTTCGACCGGCGCGTTTTCCAGCACCAGTTGCGTCAGCGTACCGAAAGCGACCTTCTCACCGTGATAATAGTGGTGCGCATCAGGAATCGCCGTTAAACCGTTATGAATCGCGTGCGCTGCGGCCAGACCGCCGCTTTCAAAACCGACCCCGCTCAGGTAGGTGTTGGCTTCGATGACGCGTTCCAGCGCTGGCGTGACGACGTGCTGTTCGGCGGCCAACATGGCTTTTTCGCCTTCTTCGATCAGCGTGTTATAGCATAGCTCCGCCAGCGCCAGCGCGGCCTGTGTACACTTGCCGCCCGCCATTGTGGTGGCGCCGCTGCGTGAGCAGGCGCGCGCTTCAAACCAGGTCGCCAGCGCATCGCCGATACCGGCTGCCAGCAGACGCGCCGGCGCGCCCGCCACTATCTGCGTATCGACAATGACCATATTCGGGTTATGCGGCAGCAGCAGATAACGGTCAAACTCACCGGCATCGGTATAAATAACCGAGAGCGCGCTGCACGGTGCGTCAGTAGAGGCGATGGTCGGCGCGATAGCGACCGGGACGTTCATAAAATGCGCCAGCGCTTTGGCGGTATCCAGCGTTTTACCGCCGCCGATACCCAGTACGGCGCCACACTGACTTTTCTCGGCGACGGCGCGCAGCCTGTCGATCTCATTTTGCGAACATTCGCCGCCAAACGGGGCGATTTCTACTGACAAACCGGCACCCGTCAGGCTTTTGCGCAGCGTCTCTTCGGCAAATCCCAGCACGAATTTATCGCCCACAACCAGCCAGTTGTTCGCCATTGGTTTTAAATAATCGCCAAGACGCGCGATGACGTTTGCACCCTGAATATACTTACCTGGTGACTGAATAATGCGATCCATACATTTCTCTCCTACAGGTTCAGATTACCAAAAGCGTTTTTCCAGTCTTGCTCAAACTTCTCTATTGCTGACTCTACCGCAGGCGTATTGAGCATTTGTTGCGCTACATCTAAAGGAAGGGTAATCGCCTGGCAACCTGCCAGTAAGCAATCCAGCGCCTGCCGCGGTGTTTTAAAGCTGGCCGCCAGCACCATGCTGTCGGGAGCGTGATGTTCCAGTAGCGTTTGCAGCTCCTGAACCATACGAATGCCATCGCCGCCCTGCGCATCAACGCGGTTGACGTAGGGAGCGACATATTTTGCGCCCGCCAGCGCCGCCAGCAGGCCCTGCGACGCGCTGTAGACGGCGGTGCCCAGCGTCACGATGCCTTCTTTTTTCAGCAATTTAATCGCTGCAAGACCTTCGGCGGTCACCGGAATTTTCACCACAATGCCGGGGATGGCGTTATTCAGTCGTTTGGCTTCTTCCACCATCCCTTTCGCGTCGCGGCTCATGGTCTGCGCAAATAAAGTGCCTTCTTCGCCGATGGCGTTTTGCAGCCTGGGCAGCACATCCCAGATAGATTCTTTGCTGGCTGCCACAATGCTTGGATTGGTGGTGACGCCGGCAATCGGGAAAATGCGCGCCAGACGTTCAACTTCCGCCACGTTAGCGGTATCCAGATAGAGTTCCATAGTCTTTCTCTTCGTGAGTTTTCGTTATGGACAGGATAAAGGAGCGTGCCCCGGATGCGCTATGTGACAAATCTGCCAAAAACTGGACAAATGTGATGCTCTTGGTAAAGTGTGATTTACTTCACAAGTTGGTGATGATTAACGTATAACGTGCTGTTGTATGCCATGTGGGGGAGTGAGGTTTTTGCATTGATATTACAATAATCCAGTAAATGCGCGTTTTATCTACTGTATTCTCTTTACTGGCGTGTGGATTATTTCTCCGTTAGCTGGCTGTGATACTGGCGGCGATACTCCGACGGCGAACGTTCCGTATTTTTGCGAAACAGGCGGCAGAAATAGTTACTGTCGACAAAGCCGCAGCGGTGCGCCACCTCTTTCACTTTCAGGTCATAACCCTTCAGCAACGTTTTGGCGTGTTCCAGTCGCGTATGGTTCAGGTATTCGTTAAAGCCGATGGCTCCCGTTTTCTGGAACAGGTGCGAGAGGTAATTTGGCGAGATATAAAACGCCTGTGCTACCGATTCGCGCGTCAACGGCGCGGCGTAGCGTTCATCAATATACTCCCGAATGGCTTCAAAAAGCGCGCGGCTGCGGGAGGCGGTCTGGATTTGGCTGCCGAGCAGATCGCGGCAATGGCTTAGTAGGCTGGCGACAATCAATCTGGCCGTTTGCTGCTCTTGCGGCTGCATCTGCATCTCATTAAGCGTTTGTAACAGGAAAGAGCCGATACGCGGGCCGCGGCGCGCAACGTGCTGTTTCGTGAGGTTTTGATGCTGCTGACCGTCCCAGTGGACCACGCTGAAACCTAACTGCTGTTTGCCAAACAGAATGCTCAGGGTGGTGACGGGCGTTTGCCACTGCGGGATGTTCCAGCCGCCAGCCGGAACGTAGAGAACATCGCAAGGAATGAGCGGGGCGGTAATGCTCATGTCAGTAAGCTCGCCCTCAAGCACAATCTCCAGCCGCGGAAAATCCACCTGGTACGCCAGTTCCGGCGCTGGGCCGCTGGCGCTGGCAAAATAAATCTGGCGCAGCGGCAGCGGGCCGTTGATGAGACGGGAGAGAAGGTGGCTGACGTCGTGATACATGATAATCCCCTGCCGATCGCAAACAGAGGAAACAGTAACGTCGAAAACCGATGTCCTCAAGCGATTATTGCCGGATAGCGGCGCTTTGCGCCTTATCCGGACTACGGGAGAGAAGAACGCCAGGCCCGATAAGCGTTAGCGTTATCGGGCAGCATACAGGCTATTGATTACCGACCTGATCGCCATACGGCAACGTATCATAATCAATCAGCGCGTTTTTCTTATACGGGTTGCCAATCCAGCGCGTGGTCTCTTTGAACTGCGGGTTGGTGATGGAACGCGTCGGGTCGTAGCCATCATAGGTCAGGCCCGCTAAGTCCGACCAGGTATGGATAAGCTCGGAACTGCTGTACTTACGATCGACATCCTGTGAGAAGTCGCGCGGATGCGCCGCCTGCCATTTCTCTGAGGTCCACAGCAGGAACGGCACCGTATACATATGACGGGTTGGCGAATCTTCGTTTCGTCCCTGCGTCTTATGCGGCGGCGTGTCATACACTTCTTCACCGTGGTCGGAGAAGTAGAGTAGGAAACCGTTCGGATCGGTCGCTTTATAGTCCTTAATCAGGCTGGCGACAACATAGTCGTTATACAGGTTCGCGTTATCGTAATCGTTATACGATTCCAGTTCGTCGCTGCTTAATCCCGGCGGAACATGGTCGGTTTTACCATCAAACTTGCCCTGGTTTTCTGGATAGCGGAACTTGTATTTAATATGCGTTCCCAGCAGATGCACAATAATGAATTTTTTCGGCGCCGGGTCGGCTAACACCGCTTTAAACGGCGCCAGCACGTTGCTGTCATATTCGCGTGCGCTTTGAGTGCGCTGCTGGTTCATATAGAACTGCTTATCAGTCTGCTTAGAGAACACGGTTAGCATGGTATTACGCGCCGTCATCGTCTGCTGGTTAGTGATCCAGAAGGTTTTATACCCGGCCTGTTTCATCATATTCATCAGCGATGGCTTCGTCAGATACCAGTCCGGGTTCTTTTCGTCCGCGAACGTTAGCGCCTGTTGCAGAATCTCAATGGTGTATGGTCGCGAAGTTACCACGTTATTAAACACGGTCAGCCCGGGGTCGGTTTTATGCAGCGCGTCCAGTTCCGGCGTGGTTTCGCGCGGATAACCGTACAGACTCATACGACCACGCTGGGTCGATTCGCCAATCACCAGTACCAGCGTGCGCGGCGCATCGCCGGAGTGGTCCTGGAAGTTAGCCAGCGGCGGCAGGGCATCGTTTTCATTCAGCAGTTTATTCAGCGAGGCGAGCTGTAAACGGTACTGATAGTAGCCAGTAATAAATTGCCACGGCGCGGCGGGTTCCATTCGTGACGCCAGGCTATCCAGCGTTTTCTCCATCGACTTATGCTTGATAAAGGTATTCATCGCGATGGGATGGAGGATCAGCCCGTACAGCAGGGCAAACGACACCAGATAACGCCAGGGGGATGGAATATAAACCGGGCGCAGACGTGTCCACAGCAAAATCGCCGCCACCGTATAAGCCAGCGCGACAAGAACAATTTTCAGACTGAAATATTGGCTTAAATATTCGCTGGCTTCATTAGCGTTGGTTTCAAACATCACAAACAGCACGCTTTGCGAGAACTCCTGCCCGTAGATTACGTAATAGCTCAGCGCCGCCAGCGAGGCGGCCCAAAGTACGACGCCAATAACGGCAGCAATAACCCGGATGCGGCCTGGAAACAGAAAGACCGGGATCAGCCACAGTGAGCTGTACAGTAGCGAATCCCGCAGACCGTTTGTCCCACTGTATCCGGTGAGATAAATAATGGCCTGCAGGAGGGTGGAAAAGAACCAAAAGTAGAGCAGTGCCCAGCCCAGGGCTTTCCAGCTAAACGCGGGTTTAGTCTGGAGTAATGTGGATTGCATAATGAGAGCCTGTCTTTAATCGTAGCGCCAAACGTAACGCCTGAACCTTAAAAGAATCTGAAGCAAACCTGCTTTATGCCGCACGTTTTGCTAAGAAAGATTTATAAATGCATAAAATGCAGACAGGAATATATTGAAAAAATGACGAGGATAACAGCAGTATTTCATGCCGCCCCCACATAACTGCGTGAGGGCGGCTTTCTTTTGGCGTTAGCCGGTGTTGCGCATACCGGCGGCGACGCCCGCAATCGTGACCATCAACGCCTGTTCGACGCGAGGATCGGGCGATTTGCCCTGCTCTTCAGTCAGACGGGAACGATACAGCAACTCGGCCTGCAACACGTTTAATGGATCGGTATAAACGTTTCTTAACTGAATGGACTCCGCAATCCACGGTAAGTCGGCCATCAGGTGCGAATCGTTGGCAATCGCCAGCACCACTTTAATGTCTTCTTCCAGCAGGTCTCGTAGCTCTTTGCCCAGCGGCCATAGCGTTTTCGCCACCAGACGCTGATCGTAATAGTCGGCCAGCCACAGGTCGGCTTTTGAGAACACCATTTCCAGCATCCCAAGACGCGTGGAGAAGAACGGCCAGTCGCGGCACATGGCTTCCAGTTCGCTTTGTTTACCGTCTTCCACCACTTTTTGCAGCGCAGTACCCGCGCCCAGCCAGGCTGGCAGCATCAGGCGGTTTTGCGTCCAGGCGAAGATCCACGGAATCGCGCGCAGCGATTCGACGCCGCCAGTTGGACGACGTTTTGCCGGACGTGAGCCGAGCGGCAATTTGCCCAGCTCTTGTTCCGGCGTCGCGGAGCGGAAGTACGGTACAAAGTCTTTATTTTCGCGCACGTAGCCGCGGTAGGTTTCACAGGAGATGACGGAAAGCTCATCCATAATATGACGCCAGCTGTCTTTCGGTTCCGGCGGCGGCAGCAGGTTTGCTTCCAGAATTGCGCTGGTGTAGAGCGACAGGCTGCTGACGGTGACTTCCGGCAGGCCGTATTTGAAGCGGATCATCTCGCCCTGCTCGGTCACGCGCAGGCCGCCTTTCAGACTGCCTGGCGGTTGCGAAAGCAGCGCCGCGTGGGCTGGCGCGCCGCCACGGCCAATAGAGCCGCCGCGGCCGTGGAAGAGGGTGAGCTCGATGCCAGCTTTTTCACAAGTTTTGATCAGAGCGTCCTGCGCCTGATACTGCGCCCATGACGCGGCCATAACGCCGGCGTCTTTCGCCGAGTCGGAGTAGCCGATCATGACCATCTGCTTACCCTGAATCAGCCCGCGATACCAGTCGATATTCAACAACTGGGTCATCACGTCGTCGGCGTTGTTCAGGTCGTCGAGGGTTTCAAACAGCGGCGCGACCGGCATGGCAAAGCCGATACCTGCCTCTTTCAGCAGCAGATGCACAGCCAGCACATCAGACGGCGTTTTCGCCATTGAAATTACGTAGGCGGCGATCGACCCCTTTGGCGCTTCGGCAATAACCTTGCAGGTTTCAAGCACTTCGCGGGTATCGTTGCTCGGCTCCCAGTTACGCGGCAGCAGCGGACGTTTGGAGTTCAGTTCGCGGATCAGGAAGGCTTGCTTGTCGGCTTCCGACCAGCTTTCGTAGTCGCCAATACCAAGGTAGCGGGTAATTTCGCCCAGCGCTTCGGTATGGCGGGTGCTCTCCTGACGGATATCAATACGCACCAGCGGTACGCCGAAACACTTCACGCGGCGGAGCGTGTCGAGTAACTCGCCGTTGGCGATAATGCCCATGCCGCAGGCCTGTAACGACTGGTAGCAGGCGTACAGAGGTTCCCAGAGCTGCTCGTTTTGCGTCAGCAGGCCAGCCGGTTTGGGCAGCTTCTCGCCTTTCAGACGCGCTTCCAGCCAGGACTGGGTCGCCATCAGACGGGCGCGTAATTTTTTCATCAGGTAGCGATACGGCTCAGACGCGCCTTCTTCGCCCACTAACGCCAGCAGCTCCGGCGTGGCGTCGACCATCGACAGTTCTGATACCAGAACATGAATGTCTTTCAGGAACAGATCGGTGGCTTTCCAGCGGCTTAACAAGAGCACGTGGCGGGTGATATCCGCCGTCACGTTCGGGTTGCCGTCACGGTCGCCGCCCATCCAGGAGGTAAAACGTACCGGCACAAAATCCACCGGCAATTTGTAGCCGAGATTTTCTTCCAGCTGTTCGTTCAGTTCACGCAGATAGTTAGGTACGCCCTGCCACAGGCTGTTCTCAACCACGGCGAAGCCCCATTTGGCTTCATCCACCGGGCTTGGGCGCTGCTTGCGGATCTCATCCGTATGCCAGGATTGGGCAATCAACTGGCGCAGGCGACGCATCACCTGGTGGCGTTCGTAGTCGGCGATATCGGTATTATCAAGCTGTTTCAGACAGTTATTGATTTCACCCATCTTGTGAATAAGCGTACGGCGGGTAATTTCTGTCGGATGGGCGGTTAACACCAACTCCAGAGACAGCGACTCTACCGCTTTTTTGATGGTTGCGTCGTTGAGGTCCGGTTGGTTTTTCAGTTTGCGCAGAGTGCGGGCAATCACTTCCGGGTTGCTGGCGGCTTCGCCTTTTGGCGAAATGCTGTGGTATTGCTCGGCAGTATTGGCCAGGTTCAGGAACTGACTAAACGCGCGCGCAACTGGCAGCAGCTCGTCATTAGACAAATTTTGTAGCGTGGTGAGCAGCTCCTGGCGATTAGCTTCATTGCCGGCGCGTGAAGATTTGGATAGCTTACGGATTGTTTCTACGCGATCAAGAATGTGTTCTCCCAGCGCATCCTTGATGGTTTCTCCCAGCACCTTGCCGAGCATACTGACATTACTACGCAACGCGGAATATTGTTCGTTCATATGATCCCAGACACCCCATCTCTGTTGTAATTGTCCTGCATCTTTCACGCTGCGGCGGCGTTGGCTGCGCTCTCCCACCCAGGTCACTTACTTATGTAAGCTCCCTGGGATGTGCTCGTTTGCCGTCTTGCCGCAACGCGAAATCTTTCGGACCAAGCTTTTTCACATCACTTCTCATCTTTATAAAGCCACGTAAAACCCGTGGCGTCAATTACTGCGAAATCGGTTCAGCAAACGAAAAAATGGCGGTAATTTATTAAAGTTAATTCGCATCGTGCCAAATAAGAAATGCTTATGAACATGTGGCGTAGAGACGCCGGATGGCGCTGCGCTTATCCGGCCTACAAGACGGGGTAGGCCCGGTAAACATCACGTCACCGGGCAATATGCATTAATGCCAGCAAAAATGGTGTACTACCTGGGTAATCAATTCCCGGGTTGGCTTAATAAAACGCGTTTCGAGATATTCATCCGGCTGATGCGCCTGATTAATTGAGCCCGGACCAAGCACCAGCGTTGGGCATAATGTCTGCATAAACGGCGCTTCAGTACAGTAGTTCACCACGTCGGTTTTCGTTCCCAACAGTTTTTCTACTACTTCAACCAGTTGGTGGTCCGGTGGACACTCATAACCTGGAATCGGCGGATGTAATTCCGCCACCGTCAGGCGGCCCGGCCAGCGTTCGCTTACCGGGGCCAGCGCGTCGTTAAGCAGTCCATTAAGGTCGTTTAACGTCATGCCCGGCAGTGGACGAATATCCATATGCAATTCGCAGCAGGCGCAGATACGGTTTGAGGCATCGCCGCCGTGGATATGGCCCAGATTCAGCGTTGGATACGGAACGGTAAACGCCTCGTAGTGATACCGCGCTTTCAGCGAGTCACGCAGTTGCATGATATGGCCAATCGCATCGTGCATCAGTTCAATGGCGTTAACCCCACGCGCCGGGTCGCTGGAATGACCGGACTGCCCCAGGACGCGAACGACATTAGAGATATGCCCTTTGTGCGCGCGTATCGGTTGCAACGACGTCGGTTCGCCAATGATCGCGCAGTCCGGACGTAATGCCGTGGTTTCGGAAAAATAACGCGCCCCCGCCATGCTGGTCTCTTCATCGGCGGTCGCCAGAATGTAGAGCGGCTTTTTCAACTTTGTGACGTCAACGTCACGTAGCGCGTCCAGAATAAAAGCGAAGAAGCCTTTCATATCCGCAGTGCCCAGGCCATAGAGCTTATTGTCATGCTCGGTCAGCGTGAACGGGTCGCGCGTCCAGCGTCCGTCATCAAAGGGAACCGTGTCGGTATGGCCGGTCAGCAGCAAACCGCCCGCGCCATGTCCGGTGCTGGCGAGCATATTAAATTTGTTTCGCGTTCCTGGAACCGGTTGAACCTCTACGTTGAAACCAAGATCGCTGAACCAGCCTGCAAGCAAAGTGATTAAAGACGCATTACTTTGATCCAGGGATTCTTCGGTTGCGCTTATCGACGGTGTGGCAATCAGAGCGCGGTAAATCTCGATAAATGGCGGTAAAACGTTTTTCATTGTTGACACACCTCAGGTCATGATAGTATCAATATTCATGCATTAATTATGAATAAAAATACATTAACGTTGAGCATAAAGGAACCCGATGTTGAATACGCTGATTGTAGGCGCTAGCGGTTATGCGGGCGCAGAGCTTGTAAGCTACGTAAATCGCCACCCACATATGACCATAACCGCTTTGACCGTCTCAGCGCAAAGCAATGATGCAGGAAAGTTAATTTCTGATTTACATCCGCAGTTAAAAGGGATTGTCGACCTGCCATTGCAACCGATGTCGGATGTACGTGACTTTAGCGCAGATGTTGATGTGGTGTTCCTGGCGACAGCGCATGAAGTGAGCCACGATCTGGCGCCGCAATTTTTACAGGCCGGATGCGTCGTATTCGATCTTTCCGGCGCGTTTCGGGTAAACGATCGCGCCTTCTATGAAAAGTACTACGGATTTACTCATCAGTATCCTGAGCTGCTGGAGCAGGCGGTGTACGGTCTGGCGGAGTGGAATGCCGATAAACTGAACACGGCGAATCTGATTGCGGTTCCTGGTTGCTATCCAACCGCAGCGCAGTTGTCGCTAAAACCGCTGATTGACGGCGGGCTTCTGGATCTGACGCAGTGGCCGGTAATTAATGCCACCAGCGGGGTGAGCGGCGCGGGGCGCAAAGCGGCAATATCGAACAGTTTCTGTGAAGTGAGTTTGCAACCGTATGGCGTGTTTACGCATCGTCATCAGCCGGAAATCGCCGCCCATCTGGGCGCGGAGGTCATCTTCACCCCGCATCTGGGGAATTTTCCGCGCGGGATTCTGGAAACCATTACCTGCCGCCTGAAAGCGGGAGTAACCCATGCGCAGGTCGCCGACGTGTTGCAAAAAGCCTATGGCGACAAACCGCTGGTGCGCCTGTATGACAAAGGCGTTCCGGCGTTAAAGAACGTCGTCGGGCTGCCGTTCTGCGATATTGGTTTTGCCGTCCAGGGCGAACATCTGATTGTGGTGGCAACCGAAGACAACTTGTTGAAAGGCGCAGCGGCGCAGGCGGTGCAGTGCGCTAATATTCGTTTTGGCTTCGCTGAAACGCAGTCTCTTATTTAAGGGTGAAATGATGAATCCATTAATTATCAAGCTGGGTGGCGTATTACTGGATAGCGAAGAGGCTCTGGAACGTCTTTTTACCGCGCTGGTCAACTATCGTGAGTCCCATCAGCGTCCGCTGGTGATTGTTCACGGCGGCGGTTGCGTGGTGGATGAGCTGATGAAAGGGCTGAATTTGCCAGTGAAAAAGAAAGACGGCCTGCGCGTGACGCCTGCCGATCAGATTGGCATCATTACCGGCGCGCTGGCGGGAACCGCTAACAAAACTCTGCTGGCCTGGGCGAAGAAACACCATATCGCCTCTGTTGGTCTGTTTCTGGGCGATGGCGATAGCGTAAACGTGACCCAACTCGATGAAGCGTTAGGCCACGTCGGGCTGGCGCAGCCGGGGTCGCCGAAGCTGATTAACATGCTGCTGGAAAACGGCTTTCTGCCGGTTGTCAGCTCCATTGGCGTAACAGACGACGGCCAACTGATGAACGTCAACGCCGATCAGGCGGCAACCGCGCTGGCGGCGACGCTGGGGGCCGATCTGATCCTGCTTTCTGACGTGAGCGGTATTCTGGACGGCAAAGGCCAGCGTATCGCCGAAATGACGGCGTCCAAAGCCGAGCAGCTTATCGACCAGGGCATTATTACCGACGGGATGATTGTGAAAGTGAATGCGGCTCTCGATGCTGCGCGGGCGCTGGGTCGCCCGGTGGATATTGCTTCCTGGCGTCATGCGGAACAATTGCCTGCACTGTTTAACGGCACGCCGATTGGCACGCGTATTCTGGCTTAACTATTTGTTCGCCCGATGGCGGCTGCGCCTTATCGGGCCTGCGTGAACAGAAATTGTAAGCCGGATAAGCGTAGCGCTATCCGGCAGTGAAATTCGAAGAATTTAAGGAAGTCTATTATGGCACTTTGGGGTGGGCGTTTTACACAGGCGGCAGACCAGCGGTTTAAACAATTCAATGATTCGTTGCGCTTCGATTACCGTCTGGCGGAGCAGGATATTGTCGGTTCTGTGGCCTGGTCCAAAGCATTGGTCACGGTAGGCGTACTGACTGCCGATGAGCAACGACAGTTGGAAGAAGCGCTGAACGTGCTGCTGGAAGAGGTTCGCGCGAATCCGCAGCAAATCCTGCAAAGCGATGCGGAAGATATCCATAGCTGGGTGGAAGGTAAGCTCATCGACAAAGTGGGTCAGTTGGGTAAAAAGCTGCACACCGGGCGCAGCCGTAACGATCAGGTGGCGACGGACCTGAAACTGTGGTGCAAAGAGACGGTGAGGGAACTGCTTACCGCTAACCGCCAGCTACAGAGCGCGCTGGTGGAAACCGCGCAGGCGAACCAGGACGCGGTAATGCCGGGATATACCCATCTGCAACGCGCGCAGCCAGTGACTTTCGCCCACTGGTGTCTCGCGTATGTCGAAATGCTGGCGCGCGATGAAAGCCGCCTGCAGGACACGCTTAAACGTCTGGACGTGAGTCCGCTAGGTTGCGGCGCGTTGGCGGGAACGGCCTATGAAATTGACCGTGAACAATTGGCAGGCTGGCTGGGCTTTGCGTCTGCGACCCGCAACAGCCTGGACAGCGTGTCCGATCGTGACCACGTACTGGAATTGCTTTCTGATGCGGCTATCGGCATGGTGCATCTGTCACGCTTCGCGGAAGATCTGATTTTCTTTAATTCTGGTGAAGCGGGTTTTGTAGAGCTTTCTGACCGCGTGACTTCCGGTTCATCGTTAATGCCGCAGAAGAAAAACCCGGACGCGCTGGAGCTGATTCGCGGTAAGTGCGGTCGCGTACAAGGGGCGCTAACCGGCATGATGATGACCTTAAAAGGTCTGCCGCTGGCGTATAACAAAGATATGCAGGAAGACAAAGAAGGGCTGTTCGATGCGCTCGATACCTGGCTTGACTGCCTGCATATGGCGGCGTTGGTGCTGGACGGTATTCAGGTGAAACGCCCACGTTGTCAGGACGCGGCGCAACAGGGGTATGCCAACGCCACGGAGCTGGCGGATTACCTGGTCGCGAAAGGCGTGCCGTTCCGCGAAGCGCACCATATTGTCGGCGAAGCGGTGGTAGAAGCCATTCGCCAGGGTAAGCCGCTGGAAGCGTTGCCGCTGGCCGATTTACAGAAATTCAGCCGCGTGATTGGCGACGATGTGTATCCGATATTGTCTTTGCAGTCGTGTCTGGATAAACGGGCGGCAAAAGGCGGCGTTTCTCCACAGCAGGTGGCGCAGGCCATCGACGATGCGAAGGCGCGCCTCGCGTTGTAGGCCTTATAAGCGTAGCGCCATCAGGTAATACTGCCCGGCCGAGCATCAGCGACGCCGGGCTTTTTTACGCAAAAAAAAAGCGGACCAGAGGTCCGCAAAAGTTCACGTTGGCTTTAGTTATTTCGGGTTCGAGAGATACCCTCTAAACGGGCGGTGTCTTCAAGGGTTAAACGAGAAACCGCTCCGTTCTGTGATGTATTATTAATCAGAAAGGTTGATAGGGATAATCGTTCGTTGCTATGCTACCTATCGCCATGAACTATCGTGGCGACGGAGGATGAATAATGAATATTCGTGATCTTGAATATCTGGTGGCGTTAGCCGAACATCGCCATTTCCGGCGAGCGGCGGACTCCTGTCACGTCAGCCAGCCAACCCTTAGTGGGCAAATACGTAAGCTGGAAGATGAGCTGGGCGTTATGCTGCTGGAGCGTACGAGCCGTAAGGTGCTGTTTACCCAGGCGGGCTTACTGCTGGTGGATCAGGCGCGTACCGTACTGCGTGAGGTCAAGGTGCTCAAGGAGATGGCAAGCCAACAAGGCGAGACGATGTCCGGCCCGCTGCATATTGGTTTAATCCCAACAATTGGTCCCTATTTGCTGCCGCTTATCATTCCAATGTTGCACCAGACTTTCCCGAAGCTGGAAATGTATCTGCATGAGGCGCAAACGCACCAGCTGTTAGCGCAACTCGATAGCGGCAAGCTTGACTGCGCTATTCTGGCGCTGGTGAAAGAGAGCGAGGCGTTTATCGAAGTGCCGCTGTTTGATGAGCCCATGATGCTGGCTATTTATGAGGATCATCCGTGGGCGAATCGCGATCGCGTGCCGATGTCCGATCTGGCAGGCGAGAAATTGCTGATGCTGGAAGATGGCCACTGTCTGCGCGATCAGGCGATGGGGTTCTGTTTTGAAGCGGGAGCGGATGAAGATACCCATTTCCGGGCGACCAGTCTGGAAACGCTGCGCAACATGGTGGCGGCGGGCAGTGGTATTACACTACTCCCGGCGCTGGCCGTACCGCAGGAGCGTAAGCGCGACGGCGTGGTTTATCTGCCATGCATTAAGCCGGAGCCGCGTCGTACCGTGGGGCTGGTTTATCGCCCGGGATCGCCGCTGCGTAGCCGTTATGAGCAACTGGCAGAGGCCATCCGTGGCGCAATGGATGGCCATTTCGACAAGGCGTTAAAACAGGCGGTTTAAGCCGTTCAACGCCGCAACCCGATAAGCTTCCGCCATGGTTGGGTAGTTAAAGGTGGTGTTAACGAAGTATTCGATAGTGTTACCGCCACCTTTCTGCTCCATGATCGCCTGGCCGATATGAATAATTTCGGCGGCGCGTTCGCCAAAGCAGTGAATCCCCAGAATTTCTTTGGTTTCGCGGTGGAAGAGAATTTTTAGCGTGCCGACGTTCATGCCGACGATTTGCGCTCGCGCCAGATGCTTAAACTGCGCGCGGCCCACTTCGTAAGGCACTTTCATTGCCGTTAACTGCTGCTCGGTTTTGCCGACAGAACTGATTTCCGGAATGGTATAAATCCCGGTGGGGATATCTTCGATAAGATGCGCGGTCGCTTCGCCTTTCACCAGCGCCTGCGCTGCAATACGCCCCTGATCGTAGGCGGCGGAGGCCAGACTGGGATAGCCAATCACGTCGCCCACCGCATAGACGTGCGGCAGGGCGGTCTGGTACATACTGTTGACTTTGAGCTGTCCACGGCTGTCTGTTTCCAGACCAATATTCTCCAGCGCCAGCGAATCGGTGTTACCGGTACGGCCATTAGCATAGAGCAGGCAGTCAGCCTTCAGTTTTTTGCCGGATTTCAGGTGCATGATGACGCCATCATCGCAGCCTTCGATTTTCTCATACTCTTCATTGTGGCGAATAACCACGCCGCTATTCCAGAAATGGTAAGAGAGAGAGTCGGACATCTCCTGATCGAGAAAGGCCAGCAGGCGATCGCGGGTGTTGATCAGATCCACTTTCACATCCATACCGCGGAAGATGGACGCATATTCGCAGCCGATAACGCCAGCGCCGTAAATAATAACGTGGCGCGGTTCATGGTGGAGACTCAGGATTGAGTCGCTGTCATAAATGCGCGGATGCGAGAAATCCACATCACTGGGATGGTAAGGACGCGAACCACAGGCAATAACAAATTTTTCTGCCGTCAGGGTTTCAACCGTGCCGTCATGGCATTCCAGCGCCAGGGTATGTTCGTCAATAAAATGGGCGTTGCCCTGCAAGATTTCACAGTGGTTACGCTCATAAAACCCCTGACGCATACGCGTTTGTTGATTAATCACGTTATCGGCATGATTAAGGATATCGGCGAAAGAAGAACGAAGAAGACGGGAGTGGTCGCTATAGAGCGGGTTTTGATTAAATTCAATAATGCGGCTGACGGCGTGGCGAAGGGCTTTGGATGGGATGGTGCCCCAGTGGGTACATCCGCCGCCAACGTTATGATAACGTTCAATCACCGCGACGCGTGCTCCTTGCTTAACCAGACCCATTGCAGCGCCTTCACCGCCGGGGCCTGACCCTATGACGACTGCATCATAATCCCAGGAATGTGGCATGGTATTACTCACCTGTTTTTATACATAAAATAAACACGATGATAACATTTGCCCGGCTTTAACCCAATTATCGTTGTGCTTTTTTGCGAAGCCGGAGCACAAACTGTCTGTAAACAATCATTCACAATCCAGTGTGAACCCGTTACTTTTATTCTCTGGTATAGTGCCGAATAAGGCATATGGAAGGATTCAGACATTGTGATGGGTGTTAGAGCGCAACAAAAAGAAAAAACCCGGCGTTCGCTGGTGGAAGCCGCATTCAGCCAACTGAGCGCTGAGCGGAGTTTCGCCAGCCTGAGTTTGCGTGAGGTGGCGCGTGAAGCGGGCATTGCGCCAACGTCGTTTTACCGTCATTTTCGCGATGTCGATGAACTCGGTCTGACGATGGTGGATGAAAGCGGTCTGATGCTGCGTCAGTTGATGCGTCAGGCGCGACAGCGTATCGCGAAAGGCGGCAGCGTCATTCGCACGTCGGTCTCCACATTTATGGAGTTTATCGGCAACAACCCCAACGCCTTCCGTCTGTTGTTGCGCGAGCGTTCCGGCACTTCAGCGGCGTTTCGTGCCGCCGTCGCGCGGGAGATTCAGCATTTTATTGCGGAACTTGCCGACTATCTGGAACTCGAAAACCATATGCCGCGCGCGTTTACTGAAGCCCAGGCCGAAGCGATGGTAACTATTGTCTTTAGCGCGGGCGCAGAGGCGTTGGACATCGGCGCTGAACAGCGTCGGCAATTAGAAGAGCGGCTGGTATTGCAACTGCGCATGATTGCGAAAGGGGCGTATTACTGGTATCGCCGTGAGCAAGAGAAAATAGCACATCATTCCGAATAACGTGAAGGACGAGTAATGAAACAGTCAGGTCAAGATAAAGGTACGCTGTTGCTGGCGCTCATCGCTGGCTTATCGATTAACGGCACATTCGCGGCGCTGTTTAGCGCTATTGTGCCGTTCTCCGTATTCCCGGTTATCTCGCTGGTGCTGACGGTATATTGCCTGCATCAGCGCTACCAAAATCGTACTATGCCGGTAGGTTTGCCGGGGTTGGCCGCCGCCTGTTTCATTCTTGGCGTTTTACTGTATAGCACCGTCGTGCGTGCAGAATATCCGGATATTGGCTCTAATTTCTTCCCGGCGGTGCTGTCGGTGATTCTGGTATTCTGGATTGGCTTTAAACTGCGTAACCGCAAGCAGGACACCGCGGAATAGTGTGCGAATGCCGGATGGCGGTATAACCGGCCATCCGACGTACATTTTACCTTGCGGTGAGTAATACTCCGCATTCCATATGATGCGTATACGGGAACTGATCGAATAGCGCCAGGCGAGACACCGTGTGCGTCTGGCTTAACGTTTCCAGGTTTTTGCACAACGTTTCCGGATTGCAGGAAATGTACAGAATACGTGGATAAGCCTGCACCATTTTTTCCGTTTCGCTGTCCAGACCGCTGCGCGGCGGATCGACAAAAATGGTTTCGCACTGATAGCGCTTCAGGTCGATCCCCTGCAGGCGGTTAAACTCACGAACGCCATTCATCGCCTGGGTAAACTCTTCCGCCGCCATGCGAATAATTTGCACATTATCAATATGATTAGCGGCAATATTGTACTGTGCGGCAGCGACGGACGGTTTGGCGATTTCGGTTGCCAGCACGCGGTTAAAATTGCGCGCCAGCGCTAAAGAAAAATTGCCGTTGCCGCAATACAACTCAAGCAGATCGCCTTTTGAGTCTTTCGTCACCTCCAGCGCCCACTCTAACATCTGAATATTCATGGCGGCGTTTGGCTGCGTAAAGCTGTTTTCGACCTGGCGGTAGATCATCTCTTTACCTGCCACAGGCAGACGCTCATCAATATAATCCTGATCCAATTCGATTTTAGTTTTAGTGGCCCGGCCAATCAGGTGTACGTTCAGACCTTGCGCGCGTAAAGCATCGCGTAACGCAGTGGCGGCTTCACGCCACTCTTCGTCCAGCTTCTTATGGTACAGCAACGACACTACCGCCTGGTTGCTCAAGGTCGTGAGATAATCGATCTGGAACAGCTTATGCCGCAGTGCATGATTATCGCGCACGCCGGCAATCATCGCCTTCATTAAGGTATTAATCAGTTGGCTGGCCGCCGGGAAGGTGTCAACGCGAATGCGGCTTTTGGTCTGCTGATCAAACATAATGTGGTACAGGTCATCGCCGTCATGCCACAGGCGAAATTCCGCACGCATACGATAGTGACTGACCGGCGAGCGAAATACTTCCGGAACCAGGCCAGAAAACGGCGCCATCATACTCTGCAAGCGCGCCACTTTTTCGGCCAGCTGCGCCTCATACTGTTCTGTCGGAAGATGTTCGGGGGTCATATCGCATCCTGAATAATAAAAGTACGCGGGGATTGTAGGGATTGCTCAGTGGATGTCCAGCTATTGATGATTTCTGATTTGTGATGCGCGGTCTGGACAGGGTGTTGTGACAGACGGTAGCATCCGTGGGCCGGTCCTGTGAGTTAATAGGGAATCCAGTGAAAATCTGGAGCTGACGCGCAGCGGTAAGGAAAGGTGAGATGAGAGCGTAAGCAGACACTGCCTCCGGCGGGAAGTCATCATTTCTGCTATCCAGCCAACGGATAACCCTCCAAGCCCGAAGACCTGCCGGCTAACGTCGCATCTGGTTTTTCATCATCGCGTACTATCGATGAAGCCTGCGGCATCCTTCTTATATTGTGGATGCTTTACAATGATTAAAAAAGCTACGCTGCTGACGGCGTTCTCCGTCACGGCCTTTTCCGCTTGGGCGCAGGACACTAGCCCGGATACCCTGGTTGTCACCGCCAACCGTTTTCAGCAGCCTGTAAACTCTGTTTTGGCGCCAACCGATGTCGTCACCCGCGAGGATATTCAGCGCTGGCAGTCAAAAGATCTTAATGACGTAATGCGCCGTCTTCCTGGTGTGGATATTTCACAGAGTGGCGGAATGGGGAAGAGTTCCTCGCTGTATGTTCGTGGCACCGAATCGCGGCATGTCCTGGTACTGATTGATGGTGTGCCGATGGCGCGGGCGGGCATTAGTAACGCGATTGATATTGGTCAGCTTCCGGTGTCGTTAGTGCAGCGCATTGAATACATTCGCGGACCGCGTTCAGCGGTGTACGGTTCTGGCGCGATTGGCGGCGTCGTCAATATTATTACGATGAGCAATGACGAGAAATCACAGATCAACGCCGGTATGGGATCGGATGGCTACCAGACCTATGATGGGATTATGAATAAACGGTTTGGCGATACGATTGTAACTGCTGCCGGGGCGTATGAGACGACCAGGGGTTTTAACATTCAGCCTGACTCTCCCTATAACGGGGACAGTGACCGGGACGGCTACCGCAATAAGTTGTTCTGGGGAGGCGTACAGCATAAGTTTAACGATAACGTCTCCGGTTTCTTTCGCGGCTATGGTTATACGGCGAATAGCGATTACGATCAGGGTTCATATGGTTATGTTGGCGGCAATGATGAGGCCCAGAATTACACCCAATCTTGGGATGCTGGCCTGCAATACAGTTCTGGCATCTATTCTTCTCAGCTGATCGCCAATTATCAACATATTAAAGATTACAACTACAGTAACGATCTTGGTCGGTATGCGGGGGATGCCTCGCTGGATAACATGGAGCAGCGTTATATTCAATGGGGTAATAGTGTTGAAGTTGGGCACGGAGCGGTTAGCGGTGGGGCTGACTGGAAACAGGAAAAACTGACCTCCAGTAGTACAACGAAGGCCGATACTTACAAACGTGATACCACCGGGCTCTATCTGACCGGACAGCAACAAATCGATAGTGTCACGTTGGAAGCTTCTGGCCGTGAAGATCATGATGAGCAGTTCGGCTGGCATGGGACATGGCAGACCGCAACGGGCTGGGAGTTTGTTGATGGTTATCGGGCAACTCTCTCCTATGGTACGGGGTTCCTGGCACCGTCCCTTGGGCAGCAATATGGCGCGACGCGTTTTGCATCTTCTTATGGGCCTGGTATTGCCGCTAACCCAAACCTAAAGCCGGAAGAATCCAGGCAGTGGGAGGCCGGCATTGATGGGCTGACCGGACCGCTGGATTGGCGCCTTTCTGCATATCATTATAAGGTTCAAAACCTGATCGATTATAAAGATAATCAATACGTTAATCTGAAGTCGGCCACCATTAAAGGTCTGGAGTGGACCGGAAATATCACCACTGGCCCGGTAGATCACCACCTGACGCTGCAATACGTCGATCCGCGTGATGATGAAACCAATAAGGTTCTCTATCGCCGTGCTAAGCAGCAGGTAAAGTATGAGCTGACCGGACAGATTTTTGAACTCGGCTGGAATGTGATGTATCAGTACCTCGGCGAACGTTACGATAAAGACTACGACAATAATAGAGATGTAAAAATGGGCGGCTTGAGCTTGTGGGATATTGGAGTTTCATATCCGGTCACCTCACATCTGACAGTTCGTGGTAAAATAGCCAACCTGTTCGACAAAGATTACGAGACAGTTTATGGCTACCAAACTGCAGGACGAGAATACACCTTGTCTGGCAGCTACACCTTCTGAACCACGTCCCACCGTGCTGGTATTTGATTCCGGCGTCGGTGGATTGTCGGTCTATGATGAGATTCGGCGGCTCCTGCCGGATCTCCACTATATATATGCTTTCGATAACGTGGCTTTCCCCTACGGGGAAAAGAGCGAAACGTTTATCGTCGAGCGCGTTGTCGAGATTGTGACTGCGGTACAGCAGCGCTATCCCCTTTCACTGGCGGTGATTGCCTGTAATACCGCCAGTACGGTCTCACTTCCCGCATTACGTGAAAAGTTTGCCTTCCCGGTGGTGGGCGTTGTGCCTGCGATTAAACCAGCGGCGCGGCTGACCGCAAATGGCGTCGTCGGGCTACTGGCGACGAGAGCCACGGTCAAACGTCCTTATACTCACGAGCTGATTGCGCGCTTCGCTAATGAATGTCAGATAGCCATGTTGGGGTCGGCAGAACTGGTGGAACTGGCGGAAGCTAAACTACATGGCGACTCGGTATCGCTGGAAGAGCTGCGCCGCATATTACGCCCATGGCTACGAATGCCGGAGCCGCCTGACACGGTCGTTCTGGGGTGTACGCATTTCCCTCTATTACGGGATGAGCTTTTGCAAGTCCTGCCCGAAGGGACGCGGTTAGTGGATTCCGGCGCGGCGATAGCGCGTCGTACAGCCTGGCTGTTGGAACATGAAGCGCCGGATGCGAAATCAACCGATGCCAATATTGCTTATTGCATGGCAATGACGCCAGGAGCTGAACAATTATTACCCGTTTTACAGCGTTATGGCTTTGAAACGCTCGAAAAACTGCCGGTTTAATGGCGTTTTGGGTAAATACCAGGCACTTGAGAAATTATTTTAAATTTCCTCTTGTCAGGCAGAAATAACTCCCTATAATGCGCCACCACTGACACGGAACAACGGCACACAGGCCGCCGGGTCAGCGGGGTTCAGACCAGAACCTCACGGAGAAAAGCGAAAATAAACGCTTGACTCTGAAGCGGGAAAGCGTAATATGCACACCCCGCGCCGCTGAGAAAAAGCGAAGCGGCACTGCTCTTTAACAATTTATCAGACAATCTGTGTGGGCACTCGAAGATACGGATTCTTAACGTCCTCGGACGAAA